>DASQSR010000053.1:0-4348 GCA_035642295.1 Allostellaceae bacterium
TCGGGCGCTGCGGCGCGTGCCCAGCCGTAAGGGTCCTGCGCCGGTGAAATGTCCTTTGCCACCTGAACCTCCCTGCCGCGACGGGATTGCGACTACTCCCTTTTTGGGCGGCCCGGGCGGAACATACGACCATAGGTTGCCGAGATCAACGACGCCGCAGAGAGATTGTAAAGGGTTCAAGGTCCAGGAAGTCGCCAGGGTGTGCCGCACCCTTGATCCCCCTTCATCCCCGTATCCCCTTCCCTTTTCTTCTCTCCGCGCCCGAGCCCCCGCTGCCCCAGTTGTGCTATAGCTGTGTTGAGGAGGCTTGAGGACCCGGCGGCGGGTCCCCATAACTAGGGCATGATCGACCCCTTCGGCCGGCATATCAGCTACCTGCGCGTCTCGGTCACCGACCGCTGCGACTTCCGCTGCGTCTATTGCATGGCGGAGGACATGACCTTCCTGCCGAAATCGGAGGTGCTGACGCTCGAGGAGCTCGACCGCCTCTGCTCCGCCTTCGTCCGGCTCGGCGTGCGCAAGCTGCGCCTCACCGGCGGCGAGCCGCTGGTCCGGCGCAACATCATGTCGCTGTTCCGCGCGCTCGGCCGGCACCTCGAGAGCGGCGCCCTCGACGAGGTGACGCTCACCACCAATGGCAGCCAGCTGGAGCGCTACGCAACGGAGCTCAAGGAGGCCGGCGTCCGCCGCGTCAATGTCTCGCTCGACACGCTCGATGCCGCCAAGTTCACCGCCATCACCCGATGGGGCAAGCTCGACAAGGTGCTGGAAGGGCTCGCCGCGGCCAAGCGCGCCGGGCTCCAGGTCAAGATCAACACGGTGGCGCTGCGCGGCGTCAATGACGACGAGTTCGACCGGCTCATCGAATGGTGCGGCGCCGAGGGCTTCGACCTCGTCTTCATCGAGGTGATGCCGATGGGCGAGATCGGCGCCGACGCGCGGCTCGACCAGTATCTGCCGCTCTCCATGGTGCGCGCCGGACTGCAGCGCCGCTGGACCCTGGATGAGACCGATTACCGCACCGGCGGTCCCGCGCGCTATTACGTCGTGCGCGAGACCGGGCGCCGGCTCGGCATGATCACGCCCTTGACCCACAATTTCTGCGAGAGCTGCAACCGCGTGCGGGTGACCTGCACCGGCACGCTCTACATGTGCCTGGGGCAGGAGGACGCCGCCGACCTCCGCGCGCCGCTGCGGCTTTCCCCGAGCGACGAGCCGCTCGAGCAGGCGATCCGCGCCGCGATCGACCGCAAGCCCAAAGGTCATGACTTCATCATCGACCGCCGCCAGCATCGCCCCGCGGTGGGCCGGCACATGAGCGTCACCGGCGGCTGATTGCCGCCCTCTTCCGCAACCTGCCGCCCGGGTGACCCGCTTGAGCACCTTCGCCAGCATTGCCTTCGTCGCCAGCGAGGCGCCCGCCGCCCAGGAGGCGCTGGCCGAGCTCGAGCGCCGCTACGGCAAGACCCCGCCCGAGATCGCCGAGGTGATCGTGGCGCTGGGCGGCGACGGCTTCATGCTCGAGACCCTGCACCGCTATCTCGACCGCGGCGTCCCGATCTACGGCATGCATCGCGGCAGCGTCGGCTTCCTGATGAATGCCTACGCGGCCGAGGGCCTGCCCGAGCGCCTCGCCCGCGCCGCGCCGGTCCGCATCCACCCGCTCGTCATGTGTGCCGTCGACCAGAAGGGAGGCGAGCATGA
The DNA here is from genome assembly GCA_035642295.1 of Allostellaceae bacterium. GTDB lineage: Bacteria > Pseudomonadota > Alphaproteobacteria > ATCC43930 > CGMCC-115725 > DAHUYF01. The sequence continues at coordinate 1,705 of DASQSR010000053.1, forward strand.
AGCGCTCGCCTTCAACGAGGTCTCGCTGCTGCGCGAGACCCGCCAGACGGCGAAGCTGCGCATCACCGTCGACGGCGTCGTCCGCGTCGACGAGCTCAGCGCCGACGGCATCCTGCTGGCGACCCCCGTCGGCAGCACCGCCTACAACTTCTCCGCCCACGGTCCGATCATTCCGCTTGGCGCCGGCGTCCTGGCGCTGACCCCGATCAGCGCCTTCCGCCCGCGCCGCTGGCGCGGCGCGCTGCTGCCGCATACGGCGCAAGTGCGCTTCGACATCCTCGAGGCGGAGAAGCGCCCGGTGAGCGCCGTCGCCGACTACACCGAAGTGCGCGACGTGCGGACCGTCATCGTCTACGAGAACCGCAACCTCGCCCTCACCATGCTCTTCGACCCCGAGCACAACCTCGAGGAGCGCGTGCTGAAGGAGCAGTTCGTGTCGTGAGCGGCGCGCCGGGCTATTCGTCCAAAGCGCGGTCCTCGATTGACACCTACGAGTTCTCGGAGCCTGGCAGTTTCACAAGCACGGCGCCGACAGTCTGCATAGCGCGGCTTGCCGACCTTCGCTCGCTGATCCGCGGCGAGTGCATGGGTGTGCGGCGTCTATCCCTGCCTCCGCGCTACCCCCTAAAGCACCTCTCGTTATGCCACTCCAACGCTGCCTTGTCCGGCCGCAGCTCCGACCGCTCGGGCAGCGTGATCTCGTTGCCGCGCAGCGCATAATAGTCGCGCCCGTTCTCGTACTCCTCGCGGATGCGGCGACTGACCTCGAAGCGGTAGTCGGTCGTGACAGTGACGTAGCCGGCATCGAAGAGGCTGTGGATGTCGCGGCGCAGCAGCAGCCCGTTCGTCGCCTCGTGGGCACCGCCTTCGGCGTAGGGGCGGATATGCGCGGCGTCGAGCGCGGGCAAGGTGCGTTCGCGTGTTACGGCGCAGCGGCGACCATAGAGGTCGGTGACGAGTACGCGGAAGGCACCTTGGCCGAGGCGCGGGCGGATCAGCACCGGTTCACCGAAGCGCGCCGCAGGCTCCGCCAGCCCCGCCGGCGCGGCACGCGCGAGCCGCTCCTGCACCCCTTCCCAGAGCCGGAGCCCGTCGCCCTCACTCGTGTCGTAGCGCTTGAACGAAACGATGTTGCGCGACCAGGAGAGCGGCACCTCGATCCAATCCGCCTCTGCGAAAAAGAAAGGCTGCGTCAGGATGCGGCAGCCGATGACGAAGTCGCTGCGGTCCGCCGGACTCGCATGGCGGTAACGGGCGATCCGCGCGCGCATCTCGGCGAAACTCGCGGCGCCGTTGAGGTCGCGGAAGCTCTCCCAGGCGAGCGAGCAGGGAAGATCGTCGGCATGGGCGAAGATGCCACCGCCGACGATGAATTCGTCAGGCGCGTGCAGCTTGAAGAGGAAGAGCTCGCCCGGCTGCAGCGCGCGGAAGGAGCGCGCCGAGGGCGCCCAGAAATTGACTTCGGCCGGCGCCTGTAGTGCGCGCAGATACTCGAACCAAGCGCGGTCTGTGACGGCGACGACAAGGTTCACATCAGACGACATTGGCTCGCCGCGCTTCCCGCCCGGCCCCTGGTATGTGCCGGCGCGCCCTACGCCGGATTGGTGATTATTCTATCTTTCGGACGCTGCTGGCAATGAACGTCGCCCAGGACCGCCCTCCGCCCCACCCTCTGACGGGAAGCGCTGCCGTCCGTCATCGTGGGGCGAAGCCCGGGGAATGTCCTTGTCGCGAGCCGTCTTTTCCAGACGCGCCATGCTGTTCAAGCAATTCAGGCGGCCAACGTCAGGATATCGCGTACTTGCTCCCAACCGCTGACCGGCCGGGGATTTGTATAAATGAAGATCTCCTCCTTCATGGTGGTCTGAGCGATCAGCTCAAACTTGTCCTCCGTCACGGCGACCTCTTTGAGGCGTGTTGGAAGGCCAAGCTCGGTTACGAACTGTCTGAAAGCCTCCGAGGCACGGATCCCCGGCCGTCCCAGCGCGAGTGCCAGTTCCTTCTGCGCTGCTTCCGTCGCCGGCTCATTGTAATGAAGGACGCCAGGCATCATGACGGGCGTGCAAAGGTAGTGAGGCACGCCGCACGTACCGCCGAGCACATGTCCGATGGCGTGACTGGCTCCCATCGGCACGCGCGCCTGCAAGCCGAACGCGCAGAGCCAGGCGGCGATCTGGCACTGAGCTCTCACGGCAACATCAGCGGGGTTGGCGCGCGACTGCGGAAGCATTCTTGCCATCAGCGCAATGCCGCGCAGCACGGAGGCGTCGACAAGCGGCGAGCCGTTCTTCGCGCAGAGCGCCTCGATCGCGTGGTCCATGGCGCGTGTGCCGGACCCTAGCCAAAGCGTTTCCGGCGCATGCAAGGCAAGCTCTGGGTCAAGAATGATGGCGACGGGCATCATGAAGGGATGAAAGAAGGTTTGCTTGAGCTTGCGATTCGTATCCGTCACCAGGCACCCGGCGTTGTATTCGCCGCCCGATAACGTGCTGGGTATCGCAATCATCCGGACCGAGGGCGGCCGGTAGGTCGGTCTTTGCGGCACGCGATCGGGACCGATCTTGATCTCGAAACCGTCGAGCCCCTTTGGCTCGAATATCTTGTGCTCCATGCAGATCAGCATGATCTTGCTGGCATCGACGAC
>DASQSR010000054.1:0-16727 GCA_035642295.1 Allostellaceae bacterium
CGCGCCGGTGAGGAAGCTCGACGGCATGGTCCAGAACGGACCCTTGGTGCCGTAGAAGCCGATCGCCGCGATGGAGAGCCCCAGGAGCGACCACCAGCTGCCGACGAAAACGCCGGCGATGACGAGTCCGACGGTGGCGACGAGGCAGGCCGCGAACAGATTCCAGCGCCGCTCGCCGGTCCAGTCGGAGAACCAGCCCCAGCACACCATGCTGAGGGAGCCGCAGAGATAGGGGATCATCGCGACCCATCCGACCTGCATGTTGGTAAGGCCGAGCTGCTTCACGATCTGCGGCAGGAAGATCAGCATGCCGAGGCTCGCGGTGACGATGCCGAAGAAGTTGAGCGAGAGCAGCAGCACCCTCGGCTCCCAGAACGAGCGCCACAGGCTGATCTTGCGCTCGGCCTCGATACGCCGCCGCTCATCCGCGATCTCCGCTACAAGCCACTGGCGCTCTTCGGGGCTGAGCCAGCGCGCTTCCGTGGGCCGGTCGGTGACATAGAAGAGCACGGCAATGCCGAGCAGCACGGTCGGCGCCGCTTCGGCGAGATACATCCACTTCCACCCGGCGAGGCCCCAGAGGCCGTTCAGCTCCAAGATGCCGGTGGACAGCGGCGCGCCGAAGGCCGCGGCGAGCGGCAGCGCCAGCGTGAACGCCGCCATGACGCGGGCGCGGTGACGATCGGGGAACCAGTAGGTGAGGAAGAGAACGATGCCGGGATAGAAGCCGGCTTCGGCAAGGCCGAGCAGGAAGCGCACGGTCATGAAGCTCCACGGCCCCGTGCAGAAGGCGGTGGCACCGGCGAGCAGCCCCCAGGTCACCATGATGCGCGCGATCCAGAGCCGCGCGCCGACCTTCTCGAGGATGAGGTTGCTCGGCACCTCGAACAGGAAATAGCCCCAGAAGAAAGCGCCGGCCGCGAGACCGAAGATCGAGGCGTCGAGCCCCAGATCCTTGTTCATGGTGAGGGCGGCGAAGCCGACATTGATGCGGTCGAGATAGCAGAGGAAATAGGTCAGGATCGCGAAAGGCAGCAGCCGCAGATAGACCTTGCGCATGGTCCGCTGCTCGAACGTTCGGTTCATCGGCACCTCCCCGTTAAGCGCTTCGCCGGTTTGCCCGGCTTTGACGGAGAGCATACGCGGTCGCGGCGGCGGCGGAAACCGGGAAAAGCCGGTACCGGGAGCGGCTAAGCCGCGAGCCGCTCCAGGCTCGCCTGCAGCAGCGGATGCGGCTGGGGCCAGCCGAGCGCTTCTTCCAGCGCGCGGCTCGCGCGCAGCACCAGCGCATCGGCAAAGCGGGGCCCGGCGATCTGCACGCCCACCGGCAGGCCGTCCTCGGTCACGCCGCACGGCAAGCTCGCGGCGGGATTGCCGGCGAGATTGAACGGCAGCGTGTAGGGCACGGCGTCGCGCCAGCGGTCATAGCCGGCGGAATGATAGGGCGTCGTCACCGGCGGCGGCGGGGTCGGCAGGACCGGCGTCACCAGCAGGTCGTAATCGGCGTAGAAGGCCTGCAGCCGCTCGGCAAGGTGAAGGCGCGCCATGGCGCCGGCGCAATAGGCCTCGAGCCCGACCGAGAGGCCCTGCTCGGCGAGCAGACGAAAGCGCGGGTCGAGCAGCTCGTGCCGATCGCGCGGAATCTGCCGCAGCGTATGGGCGAAGCTCGCGAGCCAATAGGGCTCGAACACCGGCTGCAGCGGCTCGATGACGCTGCCCGCTTCCGCCACCGCGGCGCCGAGCTCGCCGAGGAGGCGCACCGCCTCGGCGACCGGACGCAGCACCGCATCGCGCGGCTCGGCGCCGCCGAGGCCGGGGGCGAAAGCGATGCGCAGCCCCTTGGTGCCACCCGCCAGCGCCTGACTCCAGTCGCGCGGCTCGTAAGGCAACGCGGTGACGTCGCGCGCGTCGGGCTTCGCCAGCTCGTTCAGCATCAGCGCGGCATCGAGCACCGAGCGCGCGAGCGGACCGCTCGAGATCGTGGTGGAAAACGGGCTCTTGTGCGGATAGTGCGGCACGCGACCCCAGCTCGGCTTGAAGCCGAAGAGCCCGCAATGGCTCGCCGGAATGCGGATCGAGCCGCCGCCATCGGTGCCGAGGGCGAGCGCGCCGATGCCGGCGGCGAGCGCCGCCGCGGCGCCGCCGCTGGAGCCGCCGGGCGTCATCTCGGGGTTCCAGGGGTTGCACGTTGCGCCTTTGAGCGGGCTGTCGGTGAGCGCCTTCCAGCCGAATTCCGGTGTCGTCGTCTTGCCCAGCAGGACCGCGCCGGCCTCGCGCAGCCGCGCGACTTGCGGCGAATCCTCGCGCCAGCTCTGCGCCGGATCGACGGTACGCGAGCCGTGGAGCGTCGGCCAGCCCTTGGCGAGGAGCGTGTCCTTGACCGTGACCGGAACGCCGTCGAGCGGCGACAGCGGCGCGCCGCGGCTCCAGCGCTCGGTCGATCGCTCGGCGGCCTCGCGCGCGGCGTCGGCCTCGACGCGCTGAAAGGCATTGAGGCAAGGCTCGAGCCGGGCGAGCCGCGTCAGCGCCGTCTCGGTCGCCGCTGCCGGCGTCAGGCTGCCGGCGCGGTAGCGCGCGGCAAGTTCCGCGGCCGAAAGATAGGCGAGGTCCTCCGTCATGCGTCGCCTCCCGCATAGACGCTACACCGGTCGCCGCCGGCAGGAAACGTGCTAAAACCTGAGCGGGAGGAGGAAAGGATGGCGAGAGCCGCCGGCAGCAGAGGACGGCCCCGCGAGCGCGGCGGCGCCGAGGAGGCGGCGCTGACCCTGGGCCCGCTCGCGGGTTTCATCGGCTTCCACCTGCGCCTCGCCCAGGAGGCGTCCTTCCAGGCCTTCGCCCGGAGCGTGCGCGACTACAAGATGCGCCCTGGACGCTTTGCCGTTCTGGCCCTCATCGGCGAGAATCCGGGCATCTCGCAAACCGCGCTGGGCCGCGCTGCCGGTCGCGACAAATCCACCCTGACGCCGGCACTCAACGATCTCGCGCGCCGCGCCCTGGTGAAGCGCCGCCGCGTCGCCAGCGACCGGCGCAGCTATGCGCTGTCGCTGACGCCGAAAGGCGAGCGGCTGCTGGAAGCGCTGACCCTGCACGCGCGGGCGCATGACCGTCTCCTTGACGAGATTGTCGGCCTCAAGCACAAGGCCGAATTCATCCGCACGCTGCGCCGTCTCGCCATGGCGCTCGTTTGACGGTGGTTGCGGGCCGCAACGATCATGATCTAGGATAGTTTGAATACCAACAATCAACCGGCATGGGGAGGAGAGCGATGAGGAAGCTGGCACTTCTGGCGGGGGCACTGGCGACGGCGCTTCTCGTGGCGGGAGGCGCGATCGCGCAAGACAAGCCCGTCCATCTCAAGCTGTCGACCTGGGTCCCGCCGAAGCATCCGCTCAACCCCGCTTTGGAGGCTTGGGCCAAGGATATCGAGGAGGAGTCACACGGCTCGATCACGGCGACGCTGTTCACGTCGGAGCAGCTCGGCAAGGCGGTCGACCATTACGACATGGCGCGCGACGGCATCGCCGATTTCGCTTATGTCAATCCCGGCTACCAGCCCGGGCGCTTCCCGATCATCGCCGCCGGCGAGCTGCCCTTCCTCATGGCCAATGCCGATGGCGGCACCGAAGCGCTCGACATCTGGTACCGCAAATACGCCGCCAAGGAGATGGGCGACGTGCATTTCTGCTTCGCCTTCGTCCACGATCCCGGCACCTTCCACAGCAACAAGAAGATCGTGCGGCCCTCCGACATCAAGGGGATGAAGATCCGGCCCGCGGACGCAACCATCGGCAACATGGTCACGTTGCTCGGCGGCACCAATGTCCAGGCGTCGGCGCCCGAGGTGCGCGACGTGCTCGAGCGCCATGTCGCCGACGCCGTCACCTTTCCGTGGGGATCGATCATCCTCTTCGGCATCGACAAGGTGGTGAAGTACCACATGGATGTGCCGCTCTACACCACCACCTTCGTCTGGGTGATGAACAAATCGACCTATGACGGCATGTCGGCGGCGCAGAAGAAGGTGATCGACGATCACTGCACCACGGAATGGGCGCTCAAGGTGGCGGCGCCCTGGACGCAGTTCGAGGCGGCGGGCCGCCCGAAGCTGGCGCAGGAGCCTGGCCACGAGGTCTACAAGATCTCGGCCGACGACCTTGCCGCGTGGAAGAAGGCGGTCGAGCCGCTGACGGCAGAATGGGCAGCCGGCGCCCGCAAGGCCGGCGTCGATCCCGACAAGACGCTCGGTGAACTCAAGGCCCAGCTGGCGAAGTACAAGGCGGCGTATTGAGCGGCACGGACCGGCCGGCCGGCGCCATGGAAACGCACCAGGAGCATAGCCCTCGGCCCGGCGGCCGAACGCGGCGCAGCCGCATGGACCGTTTCATCGACAGCATCGAGCTGCTCGCCGCCCTGTTCGTCGGGCTGGTGGCCGCCGACATCTTCATCTCGGTGATGCTGCGCTATTTCCTCAACTACACCATTCCCGACAGCTATGATTTCGGCCGGCTGCTGCTCGGCATTCTCATCTTCTGGGGCATCGCCGCAACGAGCTATCGCGGCACGCACATCACCGTCGACCTCGTCTGGTCGGTGGCGAGCCCACGCTTCAAGCGGATCATCGACGTCTTCGCCACTTCGGTGCTGCTTTTCGTCGTCACCGTGCACACCGCGACGCTGTTCGACAAGGTGCGCGCGACCTACGAGGAAAACGTGCTGACCTACGACCTCCACCTGCCGACCTGGCCGTTCTTTGCCGTCGCCTGGCTCGGCGACGTCTCGGCGGTGCTGCTGATCGCGATCCGGACCTGGCGGCTCATTTTCCGGCCGGCGGCGCTGCGGCCGCTCGCGGTCGAACCGGTGGAGTGACATGCATCTGAGCACCGACGCCATTGCTGTCATCGGCTTCATCGCCCTCTTCGCGCTGATGCTGCTGCGCGTCCCCGTCGGCATGGCGATGGGGCTGGTCGGCGTCACCGGCTTCGGCTGGATCGTCGGCGCCATGCCGGCGCTGAAGATGGTCGGGCAGACCTCGATGCGCACCGTCGCCAACTACAATTTCGGCATCATCCCGATGTTCCTGCTGATGGGGGCGATCGTCTCGGCGTCCGGCATCAGCCGCGAGCTGTTCCGCGCCGCCAACGCCTTTGTCGGCCATCTGCGCGGCGGGCTCGGCGTCGCCACCATCGCCGCCTGCGCCGGCTTTGCCGCGATCTCCGGCTCCTCGGTGGCGACCGCCGCGACCTTCGCCACGGTGGCCTATCCGGAGATGCGGCAATACCGCTATCCCCCCTCCTTCTCGACCGGGGTCATCGCCGCCGGCGGCACGCTCGGCGCCATGTTCCCGCCATCGACGGTGCTGGCGGTCTACGGCCTCATCACCGAGCAGGATATCGGCAAGCTGTTCATCGCCGGCATCCTGCCGGGCCTGCTCGCCGTCTCCATGTACATGGCGACGATCGGCCTCATCGGCTTCTTCCGGCCCAATTATCTGCCCGTCGGCCGGCGCGCCACGCTGGCGGAGCGCCTTGCCGCGGTGAAGCAGGTCTGGGCGCCGCTGCTGCTCTTCCTCTTCGTCATCGGCGGTCTTTACGGCGGCCTCTTCACCCCGACCGAAGCGGGCGGCATGGGCGCCGGCGGCGCCTTCCTCATCAGCGTGCTGCGCCGGAAGCTGACACCGGCGCTGCTGCTGCAATCGCTGCTGCACGCGACGCGCACGGCCGCGGCGGTGTTCACCGTGCTCATCGGCGCCCTGCTCTTCGGCTATTTCCTTACCGTGACGCAAACGCCGCAGAAGGTGACCGAGCTGCTCACCGGGCTTGGCCTCGGGCGCTATGGCGTGCTCGCGCTCATCATGATGATGTATCTGGTGCTGGGATGCCTGATGGATGCGCTGGCGATGATCATCCTCACCGTGCCCATCATCTTTCCGGTGGTGACGGCGCTCGGCTTCGATCCCATCTGGTTCGGCGTCATCATCGTCATGACCGTCGAGCTCGGCCTCATCCACCCGCCCGTGGGCATGAACGTGTTCGTCATCAAGACGGTGATACCGGAGGTCAGCTTCCTCACCATTTTCGGCGGCGTGCTGCCGTTCATCCTGACCGACATCCTGCGGCTCGTCATCCTCATCGCCTTCCCCGTCATCGCGACGTTTCTGCCGTCACACATGTAGCGGCGAGGTCAACCCATGGAACGTTCTTTCAAGAAAGAGATCGAGGCCCTCAAGCTCGGCGCCGGCGAGACCTTCCGCGGCGAAGGCATTCTCGCCGTCACCAAGGCGCTGCTGCAATCCGGCGTCAGCTATGTCGGCGGCTATCAGGGCGCGCCGGTCTCGCACCTGCTCGACGTCCTGGTCGAGGCCGAGGACATCATCGGCGAGCTCGGCGTCCATCTCGAGACCTGCACCAACGAGGCCTCCGCCGCGGCCATGCTCGGCGCCTCGATCAACTATCCGCTGCGCGGCGCCGTCACCTGGAAGTCGATCGTCGGCACCAATGTCGCCTCCGACGCGCTCTCGAACCTCGCCTCGCCCGGGGTCAAGGGCGGTGCGCTCATCATCATCGGTGAGGATTACGGCGAAGGCGCCAGCGTCATCCAGGAGCGCAGCCACGCCTTCGCCATGAAGTCGTCGATCTGGCTGCTCGATCCGCGCCCGGACCTGCCGACGATCGTGCGCCTGGTCGAAAAGGGATTCGAGCTCTCCGAGGCGACCCATGCGCCGGTGATGATGGAGCTGCGCATCCGCGCCTGCCATGTCAGCGGCGAGTTCGCCGCCAAGGACAATGTGCGGCCGGCGCATTCGAAGCTCGCGCCCATCGCCGGCCCGCCGCGCTTCGAGTATGGCCGCCTCGCCCACCCTCCCGCCACCTTCGCCCAGGAGCGCCTGAAGCTCGAGGAGCGGCTGCCTGCGGCACAGCGCTTCATCCGCGCCGAAGGGCTCAACGAGCGCTTCCCGGGCGAGCTCGACGAGATCGGCATCATCGTCCAGGGCGGGCTCTACAACGCGCTGCTGCGGGCGCTGGCGCGGCTGGGTCTCGCCGACGCCTTCGGTGCGACCCGCGTGCCGATCCATGTGCTCAACGTCGTCTATCCCCTGGTGCCTGAGGAGGTGACGGAATTTGCCGCGGGCAAGCGCGCCGTCCTCGTCGTCGAGGAAGGCTTTCCCGACTATATCGAGCAGCAGGTCAACGTCATCCTCCGCCGCGCCGATCTCACCACCCGCGTCCTCGGCAAAGGCTGTCTGCCGGCCGCGGGCGAATACAATGCCGAGGCGATGCTGGCGGGCCTTGCCGCCTTCGTGCGCGAGACGCGTCCGCGGGGCGCCGATGCCGAAGCCATCGGCGCCGAGGTCGAGCGGCTGCTCGGCTTGAAGCGCGCGGCCGCCGCCGCCGTCGGCGAGCTGCCGCAGCGGCCGCCGACCTTCTGCACCGGCTGCCCGGAGCGGCCGGTGTTCAGTGCCTTGAAGCTGCTGCAGCGCGAGACCGGCCCGACGCATATCAGCGCCGATATCGGCTGTCACGCCTTCGCCACCTTCGCGCCGTTCAGCATGGGCAACTCCATCCTCGGCTATGGCATGAGCCTCGCCAGCGCCGCGGCGGTCGCGCCCAATCTCGCCCGACGGCCGATCGCGGTGATGGGCGATGGCGGCTTCTGGCACAACGGCATCCTCACCGGCGTCGCCAGCAACCTCTTCAACAAGGGCGACGGCGTGCTGGTGGTGATGCAGAACGGCTACACCTCGGCGACGGGGCTGCAATACATGCCATCGAGCGCGGCGAGCCGCAGCGGCGCGGCGCCCGGCATGAACATCGAGGCGACGCTGCGCGCGCTCGGCGTGCGCTGGCTGCACAAGGTGCGCACCTACAATGTCGCCACCATGCTGGCGGCGCTGAAGGAAGCGATGAAGACCGCCGAGCGCGGGCTCAAGGTGATCATCGCCGACGGCGAATGCCAGCTCGCCCGGCAGCGCCGGTTGCGCGGCGAGGAGGCGGCGAAGCTCGCGCGCGGCGAGCGCGTCGTCAAAGCGCGCTACGGCATCGACGACGAGATCTGCACCGGCGACCACTCCTGCATCCGGCTTTCGGGATGCCCGTCGCTGACGGTGAAGCCCAACCCCGATCCGCTGCGCAGCGATCCCGTGGCCAGCGTCGTCGAGAGCTGCGTCGGCTGCGGGCTCTGCGGCGAGGTGGCGCACGCCGCCGTGCTGTGCCCCTCCTTCTACCGCGCCGAGACCATCCGCAACCCGACCCGCTGGGACCGCGCGCTCCATCGCCTGCGCCGCCGCGCCCTCGCCTGGCTCGGCGGCGCCGCGGAGGCGGCATGAGTGCGACGCGTCCGCTGACGCTGCTCATCGCCGCGCTCGGCGGCGAAGGCGGCGGCGTTCTCACCGGCTGGATCGTCGACGCGGCAGCGGCCATGGGCCTGCCGGTGCAGAGCACGTCGATTCCGGGCGTCGCGCAGCGCACCGGTGCCACCACCTATTACGTCGAGATCTGGCCGGAGCCGCAGGCGGCGCTTGGCGGCAAGCGGCCGGTGCTGTCGCTGGTGCCGGGTGTCGGCGATGTCGACATCGTCGTGGCAAGCGAGCTGCTCGAGGCCGGCCGCGTCATCGCCCAGGGCTTCGTCAGCCGCGACCGCACGACGCTCATCGCCTCGACGCACCGCATCTACGCCATTGCCGAGCGCATGGCGATGGGCGACGGCCGCTTCGATATGGGCCGGCTGATGCAGGCCGTCGAGGAGCACGCCAAGAGCCACATCCTCTTCGACATGGAAGCGGCGGCGCGCGGCGCCCAAAGCGTCATCAGCGCGGTGATGCTGGGCGCGCTCGCCGGGTCGGGCCGGCTGCCGATTCCGGCCGAGACCTTCGCCGCAGCGATTCGCGCCGAGGGCAAGGCGGTCGAGGCCAATCTGCGCGGCTTTGCCGCGGGGCTCGCCGGGTTGCAGCCGGCCGCAGCGCCGCTCGCGGCGGAAAAGCGCCGGCGGCCGGCAGTGGCGAGCCTTGCCGCGCTCGAGCGCGCGGCGGCGGAGACCATGCCCGAGGCGGCACAGGAGGTGATCCGCGAAGGGCTGCGCCGCCTCGCCTCTTACCAGGACCTCGGTTATGCGCGGCTCTATCTCGACCGCCTGGCCGCGATCCGCGACGCCGATGCCGCCGCCGGCGCCGGCGGCGCCCTGCTGCGCGAGACGGCGCGGCATCTGGCGCTGCGCATGTCGTTCGAGGACGTGATCCGCGTGGCGGCGGCCAAGGTCGACCCCGCCCGCTTCGAGCGCATCCGCCGCGAGCTGCGCCTCGGCGCGGACGACCCGCTGTCGATCGTCGATTTCTACAAGCCCGGCATCGAAGAGCTGTGCTCGATCCTGCCGCCGATCCTGGCGCGCCCGATCCTGGCCTGGTCGGCGCGGCGCGGCTGGCTCGGCAAGGTCTATTGGGGCATGACGGTCGAGAGCACCGCGGTCACCGGCTTCCTGCGCCTCAAACTGCTGGCGAGCCTCCGCCGCTGGCGCCCGCGGAGCCTGCGCTACCACGAGGAGCAGGCGCAGATCGAGGCATGGCTCGCGCTCATCGCCGCGGCGGCGGCACATTCCGCCGATCTGGCCCGCGAGATCGCCGAATGCGCCAGGCTGATCAAGGGCTATGGCGACACGCATGCGCGGGGCCTCGCCAATTTCGGCAAGATCGAGGCGCGGCTCCTGCGCCCGGCGCTGGCCGGACGCTTTGCGGTCGCGACGGCGGTCGATGCCGTGGCAGCGGCGCGCGTTGCGGCGCTCGCCGACCCCGAAGGCGAACGGCTCGACCGGACCCTGGCCGAGATCGAGGAGCGGGCGCCGCGGAAGCTTGCAGCAGAGTGAGCGCGCCACCAGATCCGGAGAGTATCGCCGGAGGTGCGGCGATGCGCCGGTGTTTACGGCGCGAAAGCCCCTGAGAGACGGCCATGCGTTCGACGACCGCCGCGGTCTTCCTGCTCCTTCCGCTCCTGTCGCTCGGTGTCGGGGCGGCACGCGCCGACACCCCCGACCGGGCGACCGCGATGCATCGCGCCCTTGGCGAGCTCGAGCTGCTGACCAGCGAGCTCGGCGAGACGTCGGAGCGCCTGGCGCTTCAGCCGCCGCCGGCCATCCGCCTCGGCCAACCGGAGGCGGCGCGGCGGAGGAACCCGCTCGCGGGCGTCGACATCGACTGCGCCGTGGCGACGCTCAAGCGCCGCGGCGCCGCGCCCTCACAGGTGGAAGCGGCGAGCGCCGATGCCTCGCGCGCCGAATGTGCGCTGGGAAATCCGGGGCGCACCCCGATCGGGCCGCCCGCCGCTCACCCGCGATACTGAGCCTATTCGCTCATCGCCAGGGTGCAGATCTCCCCCGGTCGATGGCCGCAGCTGAAGACGCTGACGACATCCGCCCAGGAGAGGGCAGGCAGCAGCGGCGCAGCATGGGGCTTGCTCAGCGCCGTCTGGCTCATCACCAGCGCCGTCACGATCAGCAGCACCCCCAAGAGACCGACGGACTCCTCGTCCATGACCTGCCTCGCCTCGCCTTATGGGCGAGTGATAGCAGCGCGGGAGTTAATCGGTGGTGAACGATCCCCGCAATTTTCCGGGCGTTTTAGGCACCGCGGGCGGTTCTCTTGACCCCTGCCCCGGCAAGCCGGAGACTGGCCCAAGGCGCGGAAAGAGCGCGACCGGGGAGAGAGCGATGGACGGCATCAGCGAGCGCTATCGGCGCTATCAGCGCCTCAAATTCGCCCGGCCGGCAGAGCGCGTGCTGGAGATCATCCTCGACAACCCCGGCAAGCTCAACGCCACCGACGCCTTGATGCATGCCGAGCTCGCGGATGTCTGGCGCGATGTCGATGCCGACCCGGAAACCAGCGTCGCGCTGCTGCGCGGCGCCGGCAACGCCTTCTCGGCCGGCGGCGACCTCGCCATGGTGGAAGCCGTCACCCGTGATTTCGCCACCCGCGCCCGCGTCTGGAAGGAGGCGCGCGACCTCGTCTACAACATCATCAACTGCAACAAGCCGATCGTCTCGGCCATCGAGGGTCCGGCGGTGGGCGCCGGGCTGGTGGCAGGCCTGCTCGCCGACGTCTCGGTGGCGGCGAAGAGCGCGCGCATCATCGACGGGCACACAAGGCTCGGCGTCGCCGCCGGCGATCATGCCGCCATCGTCTGGCCGCTGCTCTGCGGCCTCGCCAAGGCGAAATACTACCTGCTGCTATGCGAGCCGCTGTCCGGCGAGGAGGCCGAGCGCATCGGCCTCGTCGCGCGCGTCGCCGAGGACGGCAAGGCCTATGAGACGGCGCTCGCCATCGCCCAGCGCCTTGCCGCGGGCGCGCCGTCGGCGGTGCGCTGGACCAAATACGCGCTCAACAACTGGCTGCGGCTGGCGGGGCCCAGCTTCGACGCGTCGCTGGCGCTGGAGTTCATCGGCTTTTCCGGGCCCGAGGTGCAGGAAGGCCTCGCCTCGCTGCGCGAGAAGCGCGCCCCGGATTTTCCCAAATCGAGCCCGGTCTAGCGCCGCTTCCGGGCGAGAGCGGCATCCGGCGGGATCGCCCGCGGCGCCGGCGGCGTCAGGTGTGATCGTAGGCGCGCTCGCCGTGGGTGGCGAGATCGAGGCCGTCATACTCCTCCTCGGCGTTGACGCGCGCGCCGACCAGAAGATCGAGCGCCTTTACCAGAACGGCGGTGGCGACGGCCGACCAGAGCGCCGCCACAATGACGGCAATCGCCTGCACGCCGAGCTGGCGCGGCAGGTTCATTCCCGCGGCATAGCCGACACCGCCCAGCGCCGCCGCGGTGAACACCGCGACGAGCAGCGAGCCCAGCATGCCGCCGACGCCATGAACGGCGAAGACGTCGAGGGAATCGTCGATCGCGAGCCGTTGCTTCACCAGCAAGGTGGCGAAGAAGCAGACGGCGCCGCCGGCGGCGCCGATGGCGATGGCGCCCATCGGCCCGACAAAGCCGGAGGCCGGCGTGATCGTGGCCAGCCCGGCGACGCAGCCGGTGACCAGGCCGATCGAAGTCGGCTTGCCGACGCGCCACCATTCGAGCGCGATCCAGGTCAGCGCGCCGGCCGAGGCGGCGAAGTGCGTCGCGATGATCGCCGCGCCCGCCGCAGCGTCGGCGGCGAGCGCGCTGCCGCCGTTGAAGCCGAACCAGCCGACCCACAGCATGCCGGCGCCGGCCATGGTGAGGCCGGGGCTGTGCGGCGGCGTCAGATTGTGCGGAAAGCCCCGCCGCGCGCCGATCATGACCGCGGCCACCAGCGCCGAGATTCCGGCGGTGGTGTGGACGACGATGCCGCCGGCGAAATCGAGGACATTGCGCTGCGCCGCCCAGCCGCCGCCCCAGACCCAGTGCGCCACCGGCAGGTAGACGATGACGAGCCAGAGCGCGCTGAACAGCACGACGAAGGCGAAGCGCACCCGCTCGGCGAACGCGCCGACGATCAGCGCCGGCGTGATCACCGCGAAGGTCATCTGGAACAGCACGAAGACGATCTCCGGCAGATTGCCGGGGAGCGGCTTGTCGCCGAGGTGAGCCAGAAACGCCTTGTCGAACGAGCCGATGAAGCCGTCGCCGGCGGCGAAGACGAGGCTGTAGCCGCAGACGCCCCAGATCAGCGATACGACGCAGCAGATGATGAAACAGTGCATCAGCACCGAGAGCAGGTTGCGCGCCCGCAACAGCCCGCCATAGAAGAGCGCAAGGCCCGGCAGCGTCATGAACAGCACCAGCGCCGACGCCGTGATCACCCAGGCGGCGGCCCCGCTGTCGCCGGCGACGGCCTCGGCCGCATGGGCCGGCGCCGCCGCGCACAGCAGAACCGGCGCGAAGAGACAGGAGCGGGCAAAGCCCGTTCGCGTGAACGCCATCTTGACGGATCCCCCGATCGTCACCGGCGATCGCGCCGGCGGCGGGCGCATAGTCGATTGCCGCGCCGGAGACAAGCGCCAAGATGGCGCGGCGGGCGGCAGCGGGAGGCCGAATGCGGCGCGTCCCGCGGCATTTGCCGAAAACCCCGCGCATTTCCCGCACCGCTTTTCACCGCCCCTTCACCAGTTGCGTAGAGGATCGCGCGCATGAGCAATCCCGCGCCTGCCTGCGCAGCGGCGTTCCCCGACTGCATCGAGACGCCGTGCTTGCGCCAGCTTTATCTCTACTGGGAGGCGCGCCGCGGCAACCGTGAGTTCCCGGCGCGGCGCGATCTCGATCCGCTCGATTTCCGCTTCGCGCTCGGTCACATCGTTCTGATCGACGTGCTCTATACGCCGCTGCGCTTCCGCTTTCGCGTTCATGGCAGCGAGCTTTCCTTGCGCGCCGGTTACGACATGACGGGAAAGATGGCGGAGGAGCTGCCGGACCCGAAAAACCGCGCGCGGCTTATCGAGCGCTGCCGCGGACTGGTCGAGAGGCCCCGGCCGCTGCGGGTAGCGGACCAGTGGCCGCTCGGGAAGCGCCTCTTCAGCTATGAGGCGGTGTGGTTGCCGCTCGGCGAAGCGGGCCGCCCGGTGACGATGCTGATGGCCGGTATGGTCTATCGCGACGGGCGCACGACGGGGCCTCAGGAGTGGCAGCCCGAGAGCGCCGCCTGACCCGTTGGAACATTCCATGAACGGGCGCCGCGGGCGACCGTCACAGGGGATGATTGCAGCGACTGTGGCCTAAATAGAAACACCGTGGCACTCTCGGCGTTGAGCAAAGAATCGGCTCGCGCGCGCCAGAGGGACGCCAAGCCGATGCGCCGCGGCGAGCGGCGCCGCAAAGCGACAAAGGGACGGCATTACCCTAGGCGCTCAGCCGCAGGCGGTGGACGCATCGGCGGCGCGGCCGGGTGGGGCGGAGGGAACGGAGCAATCGTGTCGTACGTAAGCACCCATGGATGATCGCCCGAGCAACTTGAGGGCGCCGGAGCCGCGGGCGCCGGAACCGCGGGTAAGGCCGGCGGCACCGCCGGCGAAACGGCCGCTCTGGCGACGGGTAATCTGGCCGTTGCTGGGGCTCCTGGTGGTGGCGGGGATCGGCTGGATCGTGCTGAGGCCGCACCCGCAGCCGGTGCGGACCGGCCGCTTCGCGCTGTCGGGCGAGATGCCGGTGGTCGCAGCGACGGCGCAGAAGGGCGACATGCCGGTGACGCTCAGCGGGCTCGGCACGGTGACGCCGCTGGCAACCGTGACGGTGCAGACCCAGGTCGCCGGCCAACTGACCGCGGTCGCGTTCCAGGAGGGGCAAGAGGTCAAGAAGGGCGACTTCCTGGCACAGATCGACCCACGCCTCTACCAGGCGGCCCTCGACCAGGCGCAGGGCACGCTGCAGCGCGACCAGGGCATCCTGGCCGAGGCGAAGATGGATCTCGCGCGCTACCAGAAGCTCGCACAGCAAAACTCCATCGCGCGCCAGCAGGCCGAGGACCAGGTCTACGTCGTGCAACAGGACGAAGGCACGGTGAACCTCGACAAGGCGGCGGTCGAGACCGCCACGGTCAATCTCGGCTACACCCGCATCGTTTCGCCGCTGGATGGCCGCATCGGCTTGCGCCTGGTCGATCCCGGCAACTACGTGCAGATCGGCAATGCAACGGCGAGTGCGACCGGCAGCAGCGGCATCATCGGCACGGCCACGGGCATCGCCGTCATCACCGAGATGAAACCGATCTCCGTCATCTTCTCGCTGCCCGAGGACAACCTGCCGGCGGTGCTGAAGCGCCTGGGCACCAGCGCCAAGCTTCAGGTGACGGCGTTCGACCGCAGCGGCCAGACCAAGCTCGCCACCGGCGAACTGGAGACGCTCGACAACCAGATCGACCCGACCACGGGGATGCTCAAGTATCGCGCCATGTTCGCCAACAATGACGAGATGCTGTTCCCGAACCAGTTCGTGAACGTTCAACTCCTGCTCGATACCATGACCGGCACGACCATCATCTCGACCTCCGCCATCGAGCGCGGAGCGCCCGGCACCTTCGTCTATGTGGTGAAGCCCGACAATACCGTCACGGCACAGAAGGTGACGCTCGGGCCGGCCGATGGCGAGAAAGTCGCGGTGACGGCGGGCCTGCAGCCCGGGGACAAGGTGGTGGTCGACGGCGCCGACAAGCTGCGCGAAGGCGCCAAGGTGCGGCTGGTGGCGGCGAAGGCCGCGGCGGCGGCGCCCGAAGCCGCCGCGCCGGGAACGCCGACCGATCCGCCGCAGGGCGAGCAGGGCCAGGCCGAGTCAGGCAACCACCGGCACCGGCACCAGCAGAGCGCGCAGTGAGGCGACGGGCCACGGTCCTGAGCGCATGAGTCCCTCGCGTCCCTTTATCCTGCGTCCGGTCGCCACCTCGCTGCTGATGGCGGCGATCATGCTGGTGGGCTTCGTCGGCTATCACTTCCTGCCGCTTTCGGCGCTGCCCGAAGTCGATTACCCCACCATCCAGGTGCAGACCTTCTATCCCGGCGCCAGTCCCGACGTGATGACGTCGTCGGTGACGGCGCCGCTCGAAGTGCAGCTCGGCCAGATGCCGGGGCTCAGCCAGATGTATTCGCAGAGCTCGGCCGGCGCCTCGGTGATCACGCTGCAGTTCAGCCTCGATCTCAGCCTCGACGTCGCCGAGCAGGAGGTGCAGGCGGCGATCAACGCGGCCGGCAACCTGCTGCCCTCGGACCTGCCGGCGCCGCCGATCTACGCCAAGGTCAATCCCGCCGATGCGCCGATCCTGACCCTCGCGGTGACGTCGCAGACGATCCCGATACCGCAGCTCCAGGATCTCGCCGATACCCGCCTGGCGCAGAAGATCTCGCAGCTGCCCGGCGTCGGCCTCGTCAGCGTCAATGCGGGGCAGCGGCCGGCAGTGCGCGTCCAGGTCGACACGCGCAAGCTCGCCGCCTATGGCCTCAACATCGACGATCTGCGCACCACCCTCGGCAATGCCAACGTCAATATCCCGAAGGGCAATTTCGACGGCCCGGCGCGCGACTACACGATCAACGCCAACGACCAGATCCAGAGCGCCGACCAGTACAAGGACCTGGTCATCGCCTACCGCAACGGCGCGCCGGTGCTGCTCTCGGACGTCGCCCGCGTGGTGAGCGGCCCGGAGAACACCAAGATCGCCTCGTGGATGAACCTCGAGCCGGCGATCATCGTCAATGTCCAGCGCCAGCCCGGCGCCAACGTCATCGAGGTGGTCGACCGCATCCAGGCGCTGCTGCCCGAGCTCAAGGATTCGCTGCCGACCGCGACCGACGTCACCGTGCTGACCGACCGGACCATCACCATCCGCGCCTCGGTCACCGATGTCGAATTCGAGCTGGCGCTTGCGGTCGTGCTGGTGGTGCTGGTGATCTTCGTCTTCCTGCGCAACGTGCCGGCGACGATCATACCCAGCCTGTCGGTGCCGCTGTCCATCGTCGGCACCTTCGCCGCGATGTACATGCTGGGCTTCAGCCTCAACAACCTGTCGCTGATGGCGCTGACCATCGCCACCGGCTTCGTCGTCGACGACGCGATCGTGATGATCGAGAACATCGCGCGCTACGTCGAGGAAGGCCAGCCGCGGCTCAAGGCGGCGCTGATGGGGGCCGAGCAGATCGGCTTCACCATCATCTCGCTGACGGTGTCGCTGATCGCGGTGCTGATCCCGCTGCTGTTCATGGGCGACGTGGTCGGGCGGCTCTTCCGCGAGTTCGCGGTGACGCTGGCGGTGACCATCCTGATCTCGGCGGTGGTGTCGCTGACCCTGGTGCC
>DASQSR010000055.1:0-8993 GCA_035642295.1 Allostellaceae bacterium
GCCACCACGAGCAGCACATAGGCGCCCGTCATCCCCGCGCGCCTCTCGCTCCTCTCGCTTGCCAGCCCGTCCGCCATCCCCGCGTTTCTCCGCGATGTCAGATCAGAGAATGAGGATTCACCATGGAGCCACGGAGAATAGCAAAGAAGGGGGATGAGGGGATTGAAGGGGATGCGGGGATGATTTGGGTTATCTCCACATCCCCGATCATCCCCTTATCCCTTTTTCTTGTCTGACCAAAAAGGCGCGCAACAGGACCAGGGGCGCGCTTTGCGCACCTCTTCCTAATCCTCCGTGACCTCCGTGCCTCCGTGGTGAGCCTTCTCGGCCACCCCGCTCCCGGCGAATTGCGTATTGTAGAGTTCGGCGAAGACGCCGCCGCGGCGCAGCAGCTCGGCGAAGCTGCCGCTCTCGGCGATGACGCCGTCGCGCAGCACCAGGATGAGGTCGGCGCTGCGCACGGTCGAGAGGCGGTGGGCGATGGTGAAGGTGGTGCGGCCCGCCGTCAGCCGCGCGATCCCTTCCATGACCAGCGCCTCGGTCTCGACGTCGAGCGCCGAGGTCGGCTCGTCCAGCACCAGGATCGGCGCGTCGCGCAGGATGGCGCGGGCGATGGTGAGGCGCTGCTTCTCGCCTTCCGACAGCGTCGCGTTGTCGCCGAGGATCGTCCTGTAGCCCTCGGGCAGCGAGCGCACCAGCGTGTCGATGCGCGCCAGCCGCGCCGCCTCCTCGATCTCGCTGTCGCTCGCTTCCGGCCGGCCATAGGCGATGTTGTCGCGCACCGAGATCGGGAACACCAGCGGCGGCTGCAGCACCATCGCGATCTGCCGGCGCAGCGATTTGAGCCGGTACTGGCGGACATCGACGCCGTCGATGAGGACGCTGCCGCCGCTGGGATCGAAGAAGCGCGGCAGCAGGCCGAGCAACGTCGACTTGCCGGCGCCGGTCGCGCCGACCACCGCGACCTTCGTCCCCGCCGGCACGGCGAGGTCGATCTCGCGCAGCACCGGCATCTCCGGGCGGTAGCGGAAGCTCACCTGCCGCCACTCGACCGCGCCGCGCGCCCCCTCGGCGGGAAAGTCGCGCGCGCCGTCCCGGAGGTCCGCCTCGGTGTCGAGGATCTCGAAGCAGCGCGAGGCGCCCACCCGCGCGCCGGCGATGAGGCCCCAGCTCTGCGTGATCTGGTTCACCGGCACATAGAGCTGCGCCAGGTACGCGATGAAGACGACAAGCTCGCCGAGGGTGAGGCGCCCGCTCAGCACCGAGCGCGCGCCGACATAGACGACGAGCGCCGTGCCCAGCGCGATCAGCGTGTTGACCACCGCGGAATAGAGCGTCTGCCAGCTGTAGAGCCGCAAGGTCGCCTTGAGGCTGGCGCGGCTCGCGCCGATGAAGCGGCCATACTCCTCTTCCTCCTTGGTGAAGGCCTGCACCACCTTCATCGAGCTCATCGCCCACTGCACCAGCGTGTAGACCGCGCTCTCGCGCTCGCGCACCTCGCCGGCGACATCGACGATCTTGCGGTTGAAGAGCGCGATGACGACGAACAGCGCCGGGATGACGGTCAGCGACAGCGCCGCGAGCAGGGGATCGATCGGCATCAGCACCGCCAGCATGCCGCCGAGCATCACCGCCGCCGAGAGGATCGGCAGCACCCCGTTCATGATCATGGTCTGGACGGCGAAGCTGTCGGCGGTGATGCGGTACATGAGGTCGCCCACCTTCTGCCGGCTGTGGAAGGCGAGCGAGAGCCGCTGGAGATGCGCATAGAGCGCGCCGCGCAGGTCGTTCACCATGCGCTGGCCGACGCCGATGGTGGTGTAGTTGTGGAGGAGCGCCATCAGGCCGGAGCCGCCCGTCACCACCACCAGCGCGGCGCAGGCGAAGACGAGGAGCGGCCCCGTTCCCAGCGCCGCCAGCAGCGGCAGCGCCACGGGTCTGCCGCCCAGCACATGGTCGATGACGAGCTGCAGCGGCCAGGGCTTCAGCAGGTCGAAGCCGGCCATGAGGAACACCTGGATCAGCGCCCAGGCGAAGCGCCAGCGATAGGGGCGGAGATAGGGCAGGAACTTGGCGCCGAGCCCGGCCATGACAGGGCTAGGAGCCTGTCTGGGACATGGCATGGGCCTGCGACATCGTCATTTGTCGTCGGGCTAGGAGCGAGGAGCGCGGCGATGTCGAAGCATCGTAAGCGACGAGCGACGACGACCCGGCGGCAAATGACGATGTCCCTCCGGGTTGCACGAGGACGGGGCGCTGCCGCGTCGCTCGGCCTTGCCGATGCGCACGGCATCGCCTGCGGCCTCGCTCCTAACATCGCCCCGTCCTCGTGCAACGCAGGTCCATGCCATGTCCCAGACAGGCTCCTTAGGCGGCGCGCTGCAGGTCCGCTGCCGGCGCGGGCTCCGTCGCCGCGACCGGCGTCAGGCCGTGCGCCTTCGCCACCGTGCCGATGATGCCGCGCATCAGCCGGCTGAACTCGAGGGTGCGATAGGTGATGAGCGCCAATTGCGCGAGGCCGAGCGCGCCGATCACCGCCGCCGCCGCCGGCTGCTCGACGATGAGCGCCGCCGCCGTGGCCACGGCATAGCCGCGCAGCACGAAAGCGGAGAGCCGCGACAGCCGCATGGCGCAGCGGACGCGCAACAGGCGCTTCACCCCGCCGTGATTCTCGGTGCAGACCAGGACGAAGGCGCGGCTCCACAGCCCGCGCGCGATCTTGAGGTCCCAGTCGTTCCAGCCCTGGTCGGTGACGATGAAGTATTTCTGCGGCGCGAGGAAGCGCATGAGGCCGCCGAGCAGCAGCTCCTTCTCGTCGGCGCGCTCGCTCTAGTAGGAGAGATAGAAGGCGCGCTCGCGCCAGTCGAGGCGCGCCTTCTGGTCCGCGGGGGCCGCCGGCGGCGGCGCATGCTCGTGCGTCCTCATCTCTTTGACGCGCCATTTGAGCCGCTCGCCGCCGCGCAGGATGGGCCCGAGATAGATCAGCAGCGCCACCAGCGCGCGCGCCTTGAGCCCGGTGAAGCGCTTGTCGATCGGCGCCTTGAGCGCGCCGTTGATGCACAGCACCCAGGTGGTGAGCAGCGGCACGGTGAGCAGCCAGGCCCAGCCGCCGGCGAAGATGCCGCCGGCCGCCAGCAGCAGCGCGACGATGTTCCATTCGAAGGACAGCGGCAGGAACGCCGCCAGCGAGGAGGGCGGCTCGTAGAGCGTCTGGAACAGGCCGCGGCCGAAGACGCCGGAATAGATCACCGGCTTCCGCGACAACAGCAGCGCCGCGGAGAGATCGCCATAGATGCGGCCGAGCCATTTCGCCTGGCCGAAGAGGTTGAAGCGGAAGGGATGGCGCGAATAGACCAGCGCCTCCGCCTTGCCATAGCCGCGCTGCTGGCCGATATAGGCGCGCACCGTGTTGCGGCGGAAATGCCAGACCACCGCCGCCGGGCTGAAGCCGATGGTGTGGCCCGCGTCCTGGAAGCGCCAGCAGATGTCGACATCGTCGCCGGCGGCGCGATAGACGGGATCGAAGCCGCCGAGCTTCAGCAGCACGTCGCGGCGGAACGCCATGTTGCAGCCGGCGATGTGCTCGGCGACGTCGTCGGAGAGCAGCACATGGGTGGGGCCGCCGGGCGAGACCGCCACCGCCGCCGGCACCAGGCTGTCCTCGGGCGGCGGGAAGTTCGGGCCGCCGCAGGCGACGAGCTGCGCCGTCTCCATCTTGGCGACGAGATAGGCGAGCCAGTCGGGATCGGCGACGCAGTCGCTGTCGGTATAGGCGACGATCTCGCCGGTGGCGGCTTCGGCGCCGACATTGCGCGCGACGGAGAGGCCTTTGTTCACCTGGCTGATGATGCGGCAATAGGGGAAGCGCTCGGCGATCGCCAGGGTGCGGTCGGTCGAGCCGTCATTGACGACGATGACTTCGTAATCGGGGTAGTTGAGCTTCTCCAGCGAGGCGAGGCACGCCTCCATGGTGCGCTCGGCATTGTAGGAGCAGACCACCACCGAGACGCGGGGATAGCGCGGCAGGCGCGGCGGGATCGGGCCCTGATAGCGCTCCGCCACCGCGGCGAAGGCCGGTTTCGGCCGGCGCTGCCGGTCGACCAGGCCGAAGGCCCAGTCCTCGATCAGATGGCCGCCGGTGAACCACTCGTCGGTCCAGGCGAAGACGCAGGCCCCGGCCGCGCCCATCTCGAGGGCGGTGCGGATCTGCCAGGAGAGGATCTTCGCCTGCTCCTCCGTCCCTTCGCGCATCGAATCGATGCCGAACTCGGTCAGCACCAGCGGCCGGTCGACGGCGAGGTTGTGGAGGCGCGAGACGTAGCGGCGGAACGCGGCCTCGTCGTGGAGATAGACGTTGAAGCAGAGGAAGTCGGTGAAGTCGACGGTGAGATATTCGGTGGAGGGGAAGTTGGCGTAGCTGACCAGCCCCTCGGGATGGATCTCCTTCACCGCCGCCACCAGCTTCTTGAGGAAGCCGCGCACCCGCTCCGGCCCGTGCCAGCGCACCACGTCGGGCGGGATCTCGTTGCCGATGAGATAGGCGAGGAGGGCGGGGTGGCGGTTGAGGCCGCGCACCGCTTCGACCACGGTGCGCAGGATCTCGGTCTGGATCGCGGGGGCGTCGAGGAAGGTGACGTGCTGCGACCAGGGGATGCCGGCGAGCACCTTGAGCCCCGCCTCCTGCGCCAGGTCGAGCAGCCACAGCGGCGGCACGGTGAAGACGCGCAGCGTATTGGCGCCGAGCTCCGCCATCAGGCGGAAATCGGTGATCACCGTCTCGCGCTCGGGGAACTGCGCGCCATGCGAGCCCGGGGGGAAGGGGCCGTAGGTCACGCCCTTGACGAAGAATTTATCAAGCCCGGCGAAGAAGAACTTTCCCTGGACGCGAAGCGCCGTGCTGTCCCCTCCGACATGGGCCGGCTGCCGCGCCGCGACGGCGGTCTCGCCCCCCTGCATACTGTCGTCCAACTCCCGTGGCATCTGGGCCGAGGCGGCACCTTCCGATGAGCGCGTGGCGGCCCTCACAGCAGAACGGTGCCGGGCGCCCCCCTATTCCGCGGCCGGCATAGCGCCGCAGAACGCCGTGCCTGTCAAGCGTCAGCCATGGGCCGCGGCCGCGGGGGCAAGGCGCCGCCCATGCCAGGACCAGGCGGTGGCGATGATGGTGTCGAGCGCCGAGTGGACCGGCGTCCAGCCGAGCGCCGCTTTGGCCCGCGTCGCATCGGCGACCAGCGCCGGCGGGTCGCCCGGCCGGCGCGGCGCCTCGCGGCGCGGGATGGCGCGGCCGGTGACCCGCTCGGCCGTGGCGATCACCTCGCGCACGGAATGGCCGGTCCCGGTGGCGAGGTTGAGCGCCCGCTCGCCGCCGCCCGCTTCGAGATGCCGCAGCGCCAGCACATGCGCCGCCGCGAGGTCGGTGACGTGGATGTAGTCGCGGATGGCGCTGCCGTCCGGGGTCGGGTAATCCGTGCCGTAGATGTCGATCTGCCCGCGCCGGCCGAGCGCCGCATCGAGGATCAGCGGGATGAGATGCGTCTCGGGGTCGTGCTGCTCGCCGATCTCGCCCTCGGGATCGGCGCCGGCGGCATTGAAATAGCGCAGCGACAGGTGCCTGAGGCCATGCGCCTGGCCGGCCCAGTGGAGCATGCGCTCCACCATCAGCTTGCTCTCGCCATAGGGGTTGACCGGGCGCTGCGGCATGTCCTCGCGGATCGGCACGCTGTCCGGGATGCCATAGGTGGCGCAGGTCGAGGAGAAGACGATGCGCTCGACCCCGGCCTCCCGCATCGCCTCGATGAGGGCGAGGCTGTTCACCACGTTGTTGGCGAAATAACGCTCGGGCTTTGCCATGGACTCGCCGACATAGGCGAAGGCGGCGAAATGCATGACCGCGCCGATGTCGAAGCGCTTCAGCGTCTCCCCGAGGAGGCGCCGGTCGCCGAGCTCGCCTTCGATCAGCGGGCCCCAGCGCACCGCCTCGCGATGGCCATAGACGAGGTTGTCGAGGACGACGGGGCTATAGCCGGCCTGGGCGAGCGCCTTGGCGGCATGACTGCCGATATAGCCGGCGCCGCCGGTGACCAGGACTGCCTTGCTCATGCCTCACCGCCGCCGGACGGCCGATCCGCCCGCTCCCAAGTGCCCCTCCGGGCGCCGACCCCTGATTAGGACGAACTCTGCCCGGGAACAAGTCGTTCCGGCGGGGGGGCTCGCGCGCCCCTCCGGCAGGGCGCCGCCGGGCGGCCCCGCCATTTACCATGAATGCCACGGCGAACCGGCCGCTCGCGGCGCGCCGTCGCTTGACGCGCGCGCGGGATTGAGAGTAACTGAGCCGGAAGTCGCGACACCCGCCAGGAACCCCCCCGCTCGCCCCGCGCCCTTCCGACTTGTCCCATGGCCGCGCGGATGCCTTGCGCGGCATCGCGTCGCCCCCAAGGGGGGCGGCCCGGCCTTCGCCGGAATAATTCTGCGTCGTCCTCGTTTTTGTTTCATTGCCGATAGGAGTGGGCATGCGCATTGCTATGATCGGTACAGGCTATGTCGGGCTCGTCTCCGGCGCCTGCTTCTCCGAATTCGGCGTCAACGTTACCTGCGTCGACAAGGACGCGGCCAAGATCGAGCGGCTCGGCCGCGGCGAGATTCCGATCTACGAGCCCGGCCTCGACCAGGTCGTCGAGAGCAACCGGCGCGCCGGGCGCCTCGCCTTCACCACCGACCTCGCCGCCGCCGTGGCCGGGGCCGATGCGGTCT
Organism: Allostellaceae bacterium; assembly: GCA_035642295.1. GTDB lineage: Bacteria > Pseudomonadota > Alphaproteobacteria > ATCC43930 > CGMCC-115725 > DAHUYF01. The sequence continues at coordinate 6,751 of DASQSR010000055.1, forward strand.
TCATCGCCGTCGGCACGCCGTCCCGCCGCGGCGACGGCCATGCCGATCTCACCTATGTCTTCGGCGCCGCCGAGGAGATCGCCCGCGCGCTTACCGGCTATGCCGTGGTGGTGACGAAATCGACCGTGCCGGTCGGCACCGGCCGGCGCGTCGCCGAGATCATCCGCCGCACTCGCCCCGACGCGCAGTTCGACATGGTGTCGAACCCGGAATTCCTGCGCGAAGGCTCGGCCATCCAGGATTTCATGCGCCCCGACCGGGTCGTCATCGGCGCCGAGAGCGACCGCGCCCGCGAGATCCTGCGCGAGCTCTACCGCCCGCTCTATCTCATCGAGACGCCGCTGATCTTCACCGCGATCGAGACGGCGGAGCTGATCAAATACGCCGCCAACAGCTTCCTGGCCACCAAGATCTCCTTCATCAACGAGATCGCCGATCTCTGCGAGACGCTCGGCGCCGACGTCCAGGACGTCGCCAAGGGCATCGGCCTCGACGGCCGCATCGGCCGCAAATTCCTCCATGCCGGCCCCGGCTATGGCGGCTCGTGCTTCCCCAAGGATTGCCTCGCCCTGGTGCGGACGGCCCAGGAGGCGGGCGCGCCGGTGACCCTGGTCGAGACCACGGTCAAGGTCAATGAGACGCGCAAGGAGCGCATGGCCGCGCGCGTCATCCGCGCCTGCGGCGGCAGCGTCGAGCGCAAGACCATCGCCGTGCTCGGCCTCACCTTCAAGCCCAACACCGACGACATGCGCGACAGCCCCAGCCTCACCCTCATCCCGGCGCTGCGCCGCGCCGGCGCCGAGATCCGCGCCTTCGATCCCGAAGGCATGGCCGAGGCCAAGAAGCTGCTCGACGGCATCACCTTCTGCAACGGCGCCTATGACGCGATGGAGGGCGCCGACGCCCTTGTCATCGTCACCGAGTGGAACGAGTTCCGCGCCCTCGACTTGAAGCGCGTGCGCGCGCTGCTGCGCTCGCCCACGGTCATCGATCTCCGCAACATCTACAAGCCGGCCGACATGGCCGAGGCCGGCTTCTATTACTTCAGCATCGGCCGCCGGTCGGTTGACCCCGCCCATTCCGGACAGCGCGTCCGGGCGCAAGGTTAGGACAAGGACAGAACCTCATGAGCTCCACCAAGAAGCGCGTTCTCGTCACCGGCGGCGCCGGCTTCCTCGGCTCGCATCTGTGCGAGCGCCTGATCGCCGACGGGAACGACGTGCTCTGCGTCGACAACTACTTCACCGGGCGCAAGGCGAACATCGCGCATCTGCTGCCCAACCCCAATTTCGAGGCGATGCGCCACGACGTCTGCTTCCCGCTCTATGTCGAGGTCGACGAGATCTACAACCTCGCCTGCCCGGCCTCGCCCATCCACTACCAGTTCGACCCGGTGCAGACGACCAAGACCAGCGTCAGCGGCGCCATCAACATGCTCGGCCTCGCCAAGCGCGTCCGCGCCAAGATCTTCCAGGCTTCGACCTCCGAGGTCTATGGCGATCCCGTCGTCCATCCGCAGCGCGAGGACTATCGCGGCAACGTCAATCCGATCGGGCCGCGCGCCTGCTACGACGAGGGCAAGCGCTGCGCCGAGACGCTGTTCTTCGATTATCACCGCCAGCACAAGCTCCGCATCCGCGTCGCCCGCATCTTCAATACCTACGGGCCGCGCATGCACCCCAACGACGGCCGCGTCGTCTCCAACTTCATCGTCCAGGCGCTGAAGGGCGAGCCCATCACCGTCTATGGCGACGGCGGGCAGACCCGCGCCTTCTGCTATGTCGACGATCTCATCGAGGGGTTCGTGCGCCTGATGGCGGCGCCCGACGACGTCACCGGCCCGATCAATCTCGGCAACCCCGTCGAGACCACCGTGCTCGAGCTCGCCGAGAAGATCATCGCGCTCATCGGCTCGCGCTCGACCATCGAGCGGCGGCCGCTGCCCGTCGACGATCCCGTGCAGCGCTGCCCCGACATCAGCCGCGCCCGCGACATCCTTGCATGGGAGCCGCGCGTCCCGCTCGCGACCGGCCTCGAGCGCACCATCGCCTATTTCGACCGCCTCCTCACCGAAGGCGGCGAGAAGAAGACCGCGGTCCTGCAGCTGCGCGCCTGAGCAGACCGTCAGCCCTCGACAATCGCCTTGCCCGCGAAAGAGCGTGTGAAAGAAACGGGCGTTGGATGAGCGAAGTGCGTCCTTCGGACAACCCGGCCGACCGCTTCGCGGTCGGCCCCGGAGGGTT
>DASQSR010000056.1:0-9985 GCA_035642295.1 Allostellaceae bacterium
CCAGGCCGAGGACAAGGTCACCTTCGGCACCGATTGGAAGGCCGAGGCCGAGCATGGCGGCTACTACCAGGCGATCGCCACCGGCATCTACAAGAAGTACGGCCTCGAGGTCACGCTGCGCCAGGGCGGCCCGCAGGTGAACCAGGCGGCGTTGCTGGCGGCCGGGCGGCTCGATTTCGACGAGGCGCCCAATTCCTTCATCGCGCTCAATTTCGTCAACGAGAAGATCCCGATGGTCGCGGTCGCGGCGATGTTCCAGAAGGATCCCTCGGTGCTCATCGCCCATCGCGGCGTCGGCAATGACAGCCTCGCCGCGCTCAAGGGCAAGCCGATCATGATCGGCGCCGACACGCGCGTCGGCTGGTGGCTGTTCCTCAAGGCGAAGTTCGGCTACACCGACGATCAGATCCGGCCCTACACCTTCAACGTCGCGCCGTTTCTCGTCGACAAGAACGCGATCCAGCAGGGCTACCTCACCAGCGAGCCCTTCCTCATCGAGCAGCAGGGCGAGAAGCCGCTCGTCTTCCTCATCGCCGATGCCGGCTATGCCAGCTACGGCTCGATCATCGAGACCTCGCGCAAGCTGGTCGCCGAGAAGCCCGACCTGGTGCGGCGCTTCGTCGACGCCAGCATCGAGGGCTGGTACAGCTATCTCCACGGCGATCCTGCGCCGGGCAACGCGCTTATCAAGAAGGACAATCCCGAGATGACGGATGCCGTTCTCGCCTATGCCATAGCGCATCTTCGGGAGCGCGGCATCGTCGACAGCGGCGATGCCGTCAAGAAAGGCATCGGCGCGATGAGCGAGGCGCGCTGGCACGACTTCTTCGCCGTCATGGCCGAGGAAGGCCTCTATCCCAAGACGCTCGACTGGCACCACGCCTACACGCTCGCCTTCGTCAACAAGGGCGTCGGCATGAAGAAGTAGGCGTGCAAGCAACTCGCTGCATTTTCCGGGGCCATAAAGAAACCTCCTCATCCTGAGCCTGTCGAAGGACGCACGATGGAATTGCCGCGCTTTGGGGGCGCATGAGAGAAGCAGCGAGGGCCCCCCTGATCTCCGTCGAAGGTGTAGCCAAACGCTTTCGCCGGGGCGTCGAGGCGCTTGCCGGCATCGACCTTGCCGTGGCGCCCGGCAGCTTCGTCAGCCTGCTCGGGCCGTCGGGCTGCGGCAAGAGCACCTTGCTGCGCATCATCGCCGGGCTGCTGCCGCCGACGATGGGCCGCGTCGTCCCGGGCGAGAACGGTCTCGAGCGACGGCTGAGTTTCGTCTTCCAGGAGCCGACGCTGATGCCCTGGGCGACGGTCGCCGATAATGTCTATCTACCGCTGCGCCTCGCCGGAGAGCGCCGCGACCGGGCGGCGCCGCGCATCGCCGAGACGCTCGCCGCGCTCGGCCTCGGCGGATTCGAGAACGCCTATCCGCGCGAGCTCTCCGGTGGCATGCGCATGCGCGTCTCGATCGCCCGCGCGCTGGTGACGGAGCCGAGCCTGCTGCTGCTCGACGAGCCCTTCGCGGCGCTCGACGAGTTCACCCGCTTCCGCCTCAACGAGGATCTGCTGCGGCTCTGGGAGCGCCATGACTGGACGGTGATCTTCGTCACCCACAGCATTTTCGAATCGGTCTTCCTGTCGAGCCGCATCCTGGTGATGACGCCGCGGCCGGGGCGCATCCTCGCCGATCTTCCCGTCGATCTCGGCTATCCCCGCGACGCCGCGCTCCGCACCGCGCCGGCTTACGTCGAAGCCTGCCGGCGCATTTCGGACCTCATGCGCGAGGCGGCGGCGTGAGCGACGACCGGCTGCAGCGTCTCGTCGCGCCGGTCGGCGTCGGCCTCCTCTTCCTCTTCGGCTGGGAAGCGCTGGTGCGGCTGGAGCAGCTGCCGCCCTATGTCCTGCCCGGGCCGATCCTGGTCGCCGAGACGCTGTGGCGTGACGGGCCGAGCCTCCTCGGCTCGCTGCTGGTGACCTCGCGCATCACCCTGGCGGCGCTTGCCGCCGCGGTGGTCTTCGGCGGCGCGCTGGCCATCCTTTTCGCCCAGTCGCGCCTGCTCGAGATCAGCCTCTTTCCCTATGCTGTGATCCTGCAGGTGACGCCGATCGTGGCGATCGCGCCGCTCATCATCATCTGGCTCAAGGACCAGGTGTTCCTGTCGCTGCTGGTCTGCGCCTGGATCGTCGCCTTCTTCCCGATCGTCGCCAACACCACGCTCGGCCTCAACAGCGCCGACCGCAACCTTGTCGACCTCTTCCGCCTCTACGGCGCCTCGCGCTGGCAGACGCTGCGCTATCTGCGCCTGCCGGCGGCGCTGCCTTATTTCCTCACCGGCGTGCGCATCAGCGGCGGGCTCGCGCTTATCGGCGCGGTGGTGGCCGAGTTCGTCGCCGGCACCGGCGGCACCGACACCGGGCTTGCCTCGCGCATCCTGGAGGCCGGCTACCGTCTGCAGATGCCGCGCCTCTTCGCCGCCTTGCTGCTGCTGGCGGCGACCGGCATCGGCATTTTCGCGGCGTTGAGCTGGCTTTCGCGCCGGCTCATCGGCCATTGGCACGAGAGCGCGCTCGCCGAAGAAGACTGAAGGGCGTCAGGCGAAAATGTTGAGGAGATAGCCCTGCATCTTTTGCGCCGTCTCGACGACCTTGACATTGGCGTCGTAGGACGCGTTGGCGACCTCGGTGTTGACCAGCTGCTGGGCGGTGTCGGTGTTGGGCACGGCGACGTCGCCATTGGCGTCGGCAAAGGGCGAGCCGGGGTCATAAAGGGCATTGCTCGCCGGGGCCACAGGCTTGAACGTCGCCTCTGTGCCGCCGCCGGCCACGTGGCTTTGCACGACATCGACCGGCTGATAGGGTTGCGGCTGGCCCGCCTGCGGCGTAAGCGGTGCCGTATCCTGGCCGTTGGCGATATTGCTCGCCGCTGCGCCGAGCCGCTGCCCGGCCGCGGTCAAGCCCGACACGGCGATGGAAATCGGGTCGCCCATGCCCGTCAATCTGGGCCCTCGGGTGCCGCAAGGCGAGCACTATCGCCGGGCATTTTAGCGATGCTTTAACCGTCCTATTCGCCCGCCAGCCGCAGCGGCGGCGACAGCCACGACGTGGCGCGGTCGAGCCGCCGCAAGAGCTGGTCGAGTTCGGCCAGGTCGGCCGCATCGAGCGAGGGGCCCGGCGCGCACCCTTGTCCTTTAAGCGCCGTCGGGAATCACGACCACGATCAGCTCGGCCACGCAGGCGGGGCGCTCCGAGCCGTCGAGCAGGACCGTCGCTTCCGAGATGATGCGCACGCCCTTGGGCGTGTCCTCGACATCGGCAAGGCGGATCCTCGCCTTGATCCGGCCGCCGCTCGGCACCGGCTGTATGAAGCGCACCTTGTTGGAGCCGTAATTGAGCCGCGCCGCGATCTTGTCGACGGCATAGACGCGGTCGAGGAGGCGCGGGATCAGCGACAGGGTGAGGAAGCCATGGGCGATGGTGGTGCCGAAAGGTGACGCCTTGGCGCGCTCGGGGTCGACGTGGATCCATTGATAATCGCCCGTCGCCTCGGCGAAGCGGTCGATCATCTCCTGGCTCACCGTCATCCATTCGCTATCGCCGAGCTCCTCGCCGATGGCGGCCTTGAGCTCTTCGACATCGGCGAACCGGCGCATCGGCAAGACCCTCCTTCTGGCGGGCAACGCCGGATATTGTTCCCCGCCGCCGCCCGCGCGTCCAGAGCGGGGTTGACACTCCCGGGGGTGTGGGCAACGCTCAAGGCAAAATCAGGAGGAGAGGTCCATGAGAGAAGCGGTCATCGTCTCCACGGCGCGCACGCCCATCGGCAAGGCGGCGCGCGGCGCCTTCAACAACACCCATGGGGCGACGCTCGCCGGCCATGTCATCGAGAAGGCGGTGGAGCGCGCCAACATCGCGCCCGGCGAGGTCGAGGACGTGATCGTGGGCTGCGCCAATCCCGAAGGCGCCACCGGCCACAACATCGCCCGCGATGCGGCGATCCGCGCCGGGCTGCCGGTCACCGTGCCGGGCCAGACGATCAACCGCTTCTGCAGCTCCGGCCTCATGGCGATCAGCATCGCCTCGCAGCGCATCATGGTGGACGGCGTCGACGTCGCCGTCGGCGGCGGCCTCGAATCGATCAGCCTCGTCCAGTACAACATGAACAAGCACCGCTTCGCCGATGAATGGCTGCTCGAGCACAAGCCCGACATCTACATGACGATGATCGAGACCGCGGACACCGTCGCCCAGCGCTACCAGGTGACGCGCGAGCAGCAGGACGAATTCGCGCTGCTGAGCCAGCAGCGCACCGCCGCGGGGCAGAAGGCGGGACGGTTCGATGCCGAGATCGTGCCGATGACGTCGGTGAAGCTCATGACCGACAAGGACAGTGGCAAGACCTGGACCGAGGACGTGACGCTTGCCAAGGACGAGGGCAACCGCCCCGACACCACGCGCGAGGGGCTGGCGACGCTGAAGCCGGTGCGCGAAGGCGGCTACGTCACCGCCGGCAATGCGAGCCAGCTCTCGGACGGCGCTTCCGCCTGTGTCGTCATGGAGGCGAAGCTCGCCGAGAAGCGCGGGCTCGAGCCGCTCGGCATTTATCGTGGCCTTGCCGTCGCCGGGTGCGAGCCCGACGAGATGGGCATTGGCCCGGTGTTTGCCGTGCCGAAGCTGCTGCAGCGCCACGGGCTCAAGATTGAAGATATCGACATCTGGGAGCTCAACGAGGCCTTCGCCGTGCAGGCGCTCTATTGCCGCAACCGCCTCGGCATCGACCCCGAGAAGTTCAACGTCGATGGCGGCGCGATCTCGATCGGCCATCCCTACGGCATGAGCGGGGCCCGCCTCACCGGTCACGCGCTGATCGAAGGCAAGCGCCGTGGCGCCAAATACGCCGTCGTCACCATGTGCATCGGCGGCGGTATGGGCGCGGCCGGCCTGTTCGAGATCGCCTGATCGAGAGTCGTCAGTTCTCAGTTCTCAGTTGTCAGCGAGGCTCCGGCCAACTGACAACTGACCACTGAAAGCTGACGACTGCGCTATCCCCGTCCCGCAATCGTCACGCCGCCATCGATGACGAAAGTCTGGCCGGTGATGAAGCGTCCGGCGGGCGAGGCGAGCAGGATCGCGGTGCCGGCGATGTCGACGGGTTCGCCGATCATGCCGAGCGGCGACTGCTTCAGCGTCTGCGCCAGCGTCTCCTTGTTCTCCCAGAGCGCGCGGGCGAAGTCGGTGCGCACCAATCCCGGCGCGATGGCGTTGATCCGGATGTTGTGCTGGCCCCATTCGACGGCGAGGTTGCGCGCGAGCTGCATGTCCGCCGCCTTGGAGATGGCGTAGGCGCCGAGCATCGAGCTGCCGCGCAGGCCGCCGATGCTGGAGACGATGATCACCGCGCCGTCCTTGCGCTCCGCCATGCCCGGCAGGACCATGTTGCAGAGCCAGAGATTGCTGCGGATGTTGCTGTCCATGATGCGGTCGAAGGCATCGTCGCTGATGCCGGCGAGCGGGCCGTAATAGGGGTTGACCGCCGCGTTGCAGACCAGGACGTCGATCCGGCCGAACGCCTTGACCGTGCCATCGACCAGGTTCTGCAGCGCCGCCTTGTCGCCGATATGCGCCGGGATCGCCACCGCCTTGCCGCCCGCCTGCTTGATCCCGGCGACCACCTCCTCGCAGGCCGGCGCCTTGCGGCTCGACACCACCACATTGGCGCCGAAGCGGGCCATCTCTTCGGCAATGGCTCGGCCGATGCCCTTGGAGGAGCCGGTGATGACCGCGGTCTTGCCCGAGAGATCGAAGATCGACATGGCTTTCCCCCGTTTCGTTCTCATCGCCGGCATCTCCCGGCCGACCGAGGCTAGCCCGGAACGCTGAGATCGTCACGGGGGACGGGCCGCCCGCTCTTCTGCCATCGCCGGGGTGAAGAAATTTTAATTGGCAGGCGGTGCCGGCTCGGGTGAAAAAAGGGTGCGGGGCAACGGCAGCGAGGTTGGGCATGAAGACGGTGTGGGCGGCGGCGGGGATCGCGGCGCTGGCGCTGCTGCTGGCCGGCTGCGAGGGCCCGGGCAACGGGATCGATGCCGCGCAGGACCAGGTCGAGGCGACGCAGCAGCAGAAGAATTGCGCCGATCCCAAGTGGAAGGCGGCACATCTCGGCATCTGGTATAGCGTCTGCCGTCCCAACGCGGCGCTGCAATAACCGCGAAGGCCTTGACAAGGAGGCCCGCGGCGGAGTACCCGCTTCCCCATCCGTGGTGATTTGAGCCGACCGGCTTGCGGCCACGTAAAACCAACCGCTAAAAGGTCGGAGGTCCTGCAAGGGAACCCTGGCCTGTCGCGGAGCCGGGGTTTTTTGATGCCTCGGCCGGTCGGCCCCGAGGAGCGAGGACCATGCCAGACGCCTTCCGTGAGCTTCCCGCCAACCTTCGCCCGCGCACCGTCATGGCGCGCGCCGGGCAGCTGCGCAGCCAGTTCATGGAGACGTGCGAAGCCGTCTATATGAGCTCCGGCTATGTCTATCGGTCGGCGGAGGAGGCGGAAGCCGCTTTCGCCCAGGACGGCTCGCGCTTCGTCTATTCGCGCTACGCCAATCCCACCGTGGCGATGTTCGAGGAGCGGCTGCGCCTCCTCGAAGGCGCCGAAGCCTGTCGAGCCACGGCAAGCGGCATGGCGGCGGTCTTCGCCGCGCTGGCCTCGCAGGTCAAGGCCGGCGACCGCGTCGTCGCCTCCCGCGCGCTCTTCAACTCCTGCAACTACATCATCACCCAGATCCTGCCGCGCTATGGCGTTACGACCGAGCTGGTCGACGGCCGCGATCTCGCCGCCTGGAAGAAGGCGCTGGCGCCGGGGGCGAAGGCGGTGTTCTGCGAGAGCCCGTCCAATCCGACGCTCGAGCTCGTCGATCTCGCCGCGGTCGCCGAGCTCGCCCACCACGCCGGCGCCGTGCTGGTGGTCGACAACGTCTTCGCCACACCGCTGCTGCAGCGGCCGCTGCGCCTCGGCGCCGACATCGTCGTCTATTCCGCGACCAAGCATATCGACGGGCAGGGGCGCAGCCTCGGCGGCGCCGTCCTCGGCGGCGAAGCGTTCGTGCGCGAGAGCCTGATGCCCTTCCTGCGCCATACCGGCCCGGCCCTCAGCCCGTTCAATGCCTGGCTGCTGCTCAAGGGGATCGAGACCTTGCCGCTGCGCGTCGAGGCGCAAAGCCGCGCGGCGGCCGAGATCGCCGCCTTCCTCGCGCGCCATCCCAAGGTCGAGCGCGTGCTCTATCCCGGGCTCGAAAGCCATCCGCAGCATGCGCTGGCGCGCCGGCAGATGGGCAGCGGCGGTACCCTGCTGGCGCTTTCGGTCGCCGGCGGCAAGGCGGGCGCCTTCCGCTTCCAGAACGCGCTGAAGCTCGTCGAGATCTCGAACAACCTCGGCGATGCCAAGAGCCTCGTCACCCATCCCGCGACCACGACGCATCATCGGCTCAAGCCCGAGGAGCGCGCCGTGCTCGGCATCGATGACGGGCTGGTGCGGCTATCGGTCGGGCTCGAAGACGCCGCTGATCTCATCGCCGATCTCGATCAGGCGCTCGCCGCCGTGTAAGCTCGACGGGCACGCGAGCAAGGAGGAAGCATGGCTTCGCTCACCTCGCGCTTCATTCACGCCAACGGCATCCGCATCCACTATCTGCGCGAGGGGAGCGGCGCGCCGCTGTTGCTGCTGCACGGCTGGCCGGAATTCTGCGGCGTCTGGCGGAAATGCATTCCCGACTTGGCGCGTGACTTCGACGTGATCGCGCCGGACCTGCGCGGCTTCGGCGACAGCGAAAAGCCGGCGCAAGGCCCCTCCGCCGATGCCGGCGCCGACGTCCACGCCGCCGACATGCTGGCGCTGGCGGACGCGCTCGGCCTCGGCCGGGTCGGGATCGTCGCGCACGATGTCGGCGCCTTTGCCGCGCAAAGCCTGGCGCGCCAGCATCCCGACCGGCTCTCAGGCCTCTTTTTCTTCAACTGCCCTTACCCCGGCATCGGCAGCCGCTGGGCGGCGCCGGATCACCTGATCGAGATCTGGTATCAGTCGTTTCACCAGCAGCCCTGGGCGGCGGCGCTCGTCGGCAGCTCGCGCGAGGCCTGCCGCATCTATTTCCGCCACTTCCTCAGCCACTGGGCGCACGATCCCCACGCCTTCGACGACGATCTCGAGGCCTGGGTCGACAATTTCATGAAGCCCGGCAATCTCCAGGGCGGCTTCAACTGGTACGTCTCGGCGCATCAAGCGCGCCTTGCGGTGATGCGCGGCGAGGTGCCGCCGGCACAGCGGGCGCCGATCGCCCTGCCGACACGCGTCCTCTGGGGCGAGAGCGATCCCGTCCTCAAGAGCGAATGGACCGATCGGCTCGGCGAGTTCTTCAGCGACGTCGACGTGACCACCGTCCCCGAGGCGGGCCACTTCGTCCATTACGAGAAGCCCGATCTCGCCTGCCGCGAAATCCGCGCGTTCTTCAGCCGTGACGCCGTCAGGAGCCGAGCGGGCAGGTAAGGGCGCCCTCGCGCGGCGCGCGCAGCTCGGCGCATTGGCCAAGGCATTGTCCATTGGAGGAAGCGCGGTAAAGTACGCGACGAGCGCCGGTCGCTGAGATGTGATCACCGGCTTTTCGCTTCACTCTGATGCGCTCCGGACGGAGAGGGGCATGCGCGACAGCGGCGAGCGGATCCTGACGACCCATACCGGCAGCCTGCCGCGCCCGGCGGCGCTCACTCGGCTCTACGCGCAGCGGGCGCGCGGCGAGAGCATCGATGCGGCGGGACTGGCCGAGGCGGCGCGGCGGGCGCGTGCCGCTTCGGTGCGCAAGCAGATCGAATGCGGCATCGACATCGGCAACAACGGCGAGCAGCAGCGCGAAAGCTTCTTTCTCTATCTGCGTCATCGCCTCAGCGGCTTCGGCGGCAGCTGGCGGCGCGCGCCGCGCGGCGATGTCGAGCGTTACCCGCTGTTCAAGGCCGCGCTCGAGGAGCAGCTCGCCGGCAAGGAGGCGGTCGGCCATTTCGCGCCGCCCAAGGCAATCGGCGAAGTGCGCTACCTCGACCCGGCGCTGGTCGAGAGCGAATGCCGCGACTTCCGCGCCGCGCTCGAGGCCACCGGCAACGGCTTCGTCGAGCCGTTCCTCACGGCACCCTCGCCGGGCATCGTCGCCGCGGCGGTGCTGAACGAGCACTACGCCAGCGAGGAAGCCTATCTGGCGGCGCTCGCGGCGGCGCTCAAGGTCGAGTATCAGGCCATCATCCGCCACGGCTTCCTGCTGCAGCTCGATTGCCCCGATCTCGCGCTCGAGCGCCATCTCACTTACATGCATCAGCCGCTCGGCGCCTTCCTCGGCTTCGTCGAGCGCGTGGTGGCGGCGATCAACACGGCGCTCGAGGGGCTGCCGCCGGAGCGCGTCCGCATGCATGTCTGCTGGGGCAATTACGAAGGGCCGCATGATTGCGACGTGCCGCTCGCCGAGATCTGGCCGTTGCTGCGGCAGGCGCGGGTCGGCGCCTTCGTTCTGCCTTTCGCCAATCCCCGCCATGCGCATGAGGTGCGTTGCCTCAAGGCTGAGCCGCCGGCCGAGGATCAGCTGATCGTCGCCGGTGTCATCGACAGCGTCACCAATTTTGTCGAGCACCCGGAAGTGGTGGCCGAGCGCATCGAGCGGGTGGCGCAGGCGATCGGCGATCCCCGCCGCGTCATTGCCGGCACCGATTGCGGCTTCGATACTTCGGCCGGCATGGGCCGGGTGACGGAGGACCTGGTCTGGGCGAAGCTCGCCGCCCTCCGCGACGGGGCGCGCATCGCCTCGGCCCGGCTGCTCGCCTAGGCATGGCGCCGCCGCTCTTCTCGCTCGAGGGCAGGCTCGCGCTGGTGACCGGCGCGGCGCGCGGGCTCGGCCTCGCCATGGCGCGCAGCCTGGCGCAGGCCGGCGCCGACGTGCTGCTCAACGGCCGCGACGAGGCCCGGCTGC
>DASQSR010000057.1:0-3419 GCA_035642295.1 Allostellaceae bacterium
GGCCCTTCGGCGGCGTCGACCAGCACGACGACGCCGTCGACCATGCTCAGGATGCGCTCGACCTCGCCGCCGAAATCGGCATGGCCGGGCGTGTCGACGATGTTGATGCGCGTCCCCTCCCACAGCACGGAGGTGCATTTGGCGAGAATGGTGATGCCGCGCTCGCGCTCGAGATCGTTGCTGTCGAGCGCACGCTCCGCCACCTGCTGGTTGGCGCGGAAGGCGCCGCTCTGGCGCAGCAGGGCGTCGACCAGCGTGGTCTTGCCGTGGTCGACATGCGCGATGATGGCGATGTTGCGGATGTCCATGGGCGCGGCACGATGCCGGAAAATGGTTAAGGGGGAATGACGGGGTTAGATGGGGATAGCCGCGCCAGGCAGCAATAGCGGCGCTGGTATAGCGGAGATCGCCGCGCCGGTCGATGGCTATTCGCGCGCCATGACCCGGCGGCGGCGATCCCCCTTTCGTTCAAGCCTCATAATTGCCCAACCTATCGGCAGCGGTTGCGTGCTAATCACGCGCATTGCGCGATTTGCAACGACAACGAGGCGTCCTGATGCGTCCCTTCCGCTTGCTGCTCCCGTTTTGGCTGGTGCTGGCCGTGATCGCGGCGCCGGGCGCGTCTTCGGCCCAGGTTGCGGTCGACATTTCCGTCCCCGTCGCACCGCCGCCCCTGCCGGTCTATGCCCAGCCGGCCATTCCCGCTCCCGGCTATCTCTGGGCGCCGGGATATTGGGCTTACAGCCGGGCCGGGTATTACTGGGTGCCGGGCACCTGGGTGCGGCCGCCCGCCGTCGGCCTGCTGTGGACGCCGGGATATTGGGGCTGGAACAATGGGCTCTATCTCTGGCATGCCGGCTATTGGGGGCCGCATGTCGGCTTCTATGGCGGCGTCAATTACGGCTTCGGCTATGTCGGCACCGGCTTCGTCGGCGGCTTCTGGAACCACGGCGTCTTCAACTACAACCGCGCGGTGACCAATATCCGCGGCGGCGTGCACATCGCCACCTACAACAAAACGGTCGTCGTCAACCAGGTGCATGTCAGCTTCAACGGCGGGCCGCACGGGATCAACGCGCGGCCGACGCCGCAAGAAGAGGGCTTCGCGCGCGAGGCCCATCGCGGGCCGACGCCGCAGCAGGGGCAGCATGAGCATGCCGCCGCCGGCAATCGCGCGATGTTCGCCGCGGTGAACCATGGCCGGCCCGGGATCGCCGCCACCCGCCGACCGGGCGTCTTCGCCGCGCACGCCGGGCATCCCCAGCCCCCTCACGGCCCAGCGCAGCACCCGCAAGGCCATGCGCAGCATGACCCGCAAGGCCATCCGCAGCATGGCGGGCCGCCGAATTCCCCGGGCGATCATCACGACGACCATCACGGCTGAGCGGGCAGCCGCAGCGGCGCCGCGGCTCAGAGCAATCCCGCCCTCGCCGCGAGCTGGCGCAGCGAGGTTTCGGGGCGGGCGCCGAAATGACCGATGACCTCGGCGGCGGCGAGGCTGCCGAGGCGGCCGCAGGTGGAAAGGTCGCGGCCATGGGTGAGGCCGAAGAGAAAGCCGCTGGCATAGAGATCGCCGGCGCCGGTGGTGTCGACGAGCCGCTCGACCTTGGCCGCGGCGACGTGATGCGCGGCGTTCCCCGCGAGGATGACCGAGCCCTTCTCGCTGCGCGTCAAGGCGGCGATCTCGCACTGGCCGCGCAGGGCAGCGACCACCGCGTCGAAATCGCGCGTCTCGTAGAGCGCGGTGATCTCCGCCTCGTTGGCGAAGAGGATATCGATATGGCCCTCGATGAGCGCCCGGAACTCGGCGCGGTAGCGCTCGACGCAGAAGGCGTCGGACAGCGTCAGGCTCACCTTGCGCCCGGCGGCATGGGCGAGCTCGGCCGCCTTGCGGAACGCCGCCTTGGCGCGCGGCGGGTCGAAGAGGTAGCCCTCGAGATAGGTCACCTCCGCCGCGGCGATGAGCGGCTCCGGAATGTCCTCGGGGCCGAGCTCGACGCAGGCGCCGAGGAACGTGTTCATGGTGCGCTGCGCGTCGGGCGTCACCAGGATGAGCGAGCGCGCCGTGGGCGGCCCCGCGACGAGGGCGGCGGCCTCGAAGCGCACGCCGATGGCGCGCATGTCGTGGGCGAAGACGCGGCCGAGCTCGTCCTCGCTCACCTTGCCGATATAGGCGCCGCTGCCGCCGAGCGAGGCGATGCCGGCCATGGTATTGCCGGCCGAGCCGCCCGACATTTCGAGCGCCGGCCCCATCGCGGCATAGAGCGCCTCGGCGCGGGCGGCGTCGATGAGCTGCATCGAGCCCTTGACGAGGCCGTGGCGACTAAGGAAAGCGTCGTCGGCCTGGGCGATGACATCGACGATTGCGTTGCCGATACCGACGACATCGAGAGCAGCCATGAGCCTCTATCCGCGCGAGAAAAACCGGCGCGAGTATGGGAGAGCGGGTTTGCCGCGGCAAGCGCAGAGGACCCGGCAGGGCGAGGATGCTAAACTCGGCCGCGTGACGCCGAGAAGGGTTGCCGTTCGAGCGGAAGCGCGATGCTGAGCGCCTTCCGCCTTGCTGTCGAAGACACGCTGGCGCCGGAGCAGCGGCGGGCCATCGCCATCAGCCTGGCGCTCGCCCTGGTGCTGCTGCTGGGGCTGTGGCTCGGCATCGGCATTGCGCTCGACCATGCCCGAGTCGCCGGGATTTGGTGGCTCGACACGCTGATCGAGGTTGCCGGCAACCTCGCGGCGCTGCTGCTCGCCTGGATGCTGTTCCCGGCGGTGACCATGCTGATCCTCGGCTTCTTCCTCGACGGCATCGTCGCCGCCGTGGAAAAGCGCAGATATCCGGCACTTCCGCCCGTCCGCCGGCTCGGCTTCACCACCGGCCTCAGCAGCGCGCTGCGCTTCCTGCTCCTCGCGGTGGCGCTCAACCTGCTGGCTTTGCCGCTGCATCTCGTGCCGGGGATAAATCTCTTTATCTACTATGGATTGAACGGTTATCTTGTGGGGCGTGGGTATTTTGAGCTGGTCGCGCTCCGTCGGGTGGACGGGGGTGCGGCACGGGCGATGTGGCGGCGGCATCGCGGTCGGCTGGTTCTGGCTGGGGTCGTCATCGTCTTCCTGCTGTCGTTGCCCCTGGTCAATCTGATAGCGCCGGTGACGGCAGCGGCATTCATGCTGCATGTCTTCGAAGGGCTAAGGCGGGACGAGGCGGCCGAAACATTCGCGGGCTCGCGGCGAACAGGGTTAATCGAAGATTAATCAGTCGGCGCGAGGCTCTATCCGTCACACAACCTGTCAGTTGTCACTGCCCATGTTTGGCCGCAAAAAGCACCCCGAAGACGACAAGCTCCTGCCCGAGATCGGCGAGGAGCTGGGCATTCCGGCGAGGTCGGGCGCCCGCCCCTCGGGCGTCGCGCCGACCCCCG
>DASQSR010000058.1:0-8474 GCA_035642295.1 Allostellaceae bacterium
ACCAGCGCCTCGCAGCGCTCGCGGTCGATCTCCGCGCCGGGCCGCAGCAGCTCGGTCACCACGCCCTTCACCGCTTCGATGGTGAGCGGCGCGTTCTCGGCGATGAGCGCGCAGTAGTTCCGGACATAGGGCTCGAGCTCCGCTTCCGGCAGGACGCGGTTGACGAGCCCCATCGTCTGCGCCTCGGCGGCGGAGAAGTGGCGCGCGGTGAAGAAGATCTCCTTGGCGAAGGACGGACCCACGATATCGACCAGCTTCTTGACGCCGCCCCAGCGATAGCCGAGGCCGAGCCGTGCCGCGGGGACGCCGAAGCGCGCATTGTCGGCCGCGATGCGCAGGTCGCATTGCAGGGCGACGCCGACGCCGCCGCCGATGCAGAAGCCGTGGATCATGGCGATCGTCGGCTTCCTGAACTCGCCCAGCTTCAGGTTCGCCCGCTCGGCGATGCGGTCGTATTCGGCGATGGTCTCGGGCGAGGAACGCTGCTTCTCGAACTGCGAGATGTCGGCACCGGAGATGAAGGCCTTGTCGCCGGCGCCGCGCAGCACGACGACGCGGATCGCGGGATCCCGCTCGAACGCGTCGAGGATCTCCGGCATCGCCTGCCACATGTCGAGCGACACCGCATTGCGCCGCTCGGGGTTGTTGAACATCATCCAGCCGATCGCGCCGTCCTTCTCCGCGATCATGCGCTCACTCGGTGATATCATCGCCTCGCTCCTCAGGAGATCACGCCCTTGCCGCGGAATTGCGCGATCGCTGCTTGGTCATAGCCGAGCTCGCGCAGCACCTCGTCGGTATGCTGGCCGCGCTCGGGTGTCGGCGTGCGGATCGCCGAGGGCGTGCGGCTCAGCGTCACCGCCTGGCCCACCACCTCGATATGGCCGAGGCTCGGATGCTCGACCCCCTGGGCGATGCCGAGATGGCGCACCTGCGGATCGGCGAACACCTCGTCCATCTTGTAGATCGGCCCGCACGGCACGCCCGCGCCGTTGATCAGCTCGATCCACTCCGCCGAGCGGCGCGTCTTGGTGATTTCCTCGATCGCGGCGTTCAGCTTGTCGCGGTTCTTGGAGCGCAGCTTGTCGGTCGCGTAGTCGGGATCGGTGGCGAGGTTCTCGGCGCCGATCGCCTTGCACAGGCGCTGATAGATCTCGGCGCCGGCGGCGGCGATGTTGATGTGCCCGTCCTTGGTCTTGAACACGCCGGTCGGGATGCTGGTGGGATGGTTGTTGCCCGCCTGGCCCGGCACCTCCTTGGCGATGAGCCAGCGCGCCGCCTGGAAGTCGAGCATGGCGATCTGCGCCGAGAGCAGCGAGGATTCCACCCACTGGCCTTCGCCCGACACTTCGCGCTCGAGCAGCGCCACCAGGATGCCCATGGCGCAGAAGATGCCGGCGGTGAGATCGGCGACGGGAATGCCGACGCGCACCGGCCCTTGTCCCGGCAGCCCCGTGATCGACATGAGCCCGCCCATGCCCTGCGCGATCTGGTCGAAGCCCGGCCGCTCGCGATAGGGGCCGCTCTGACCGAAGCCCGAGATGCTGCCATAGACGAGACGCGGATTGACCTTGCGCAGCGTCTCGTAATCGACCTTCAGGCGGTATTTGACGTCGGGGCGGTAGTTCTCGACCACGACATCGACGTCCTTCACCAGCCGCATCAGGATCTCGTGCCCTTCCGGCTTCTTGAGGTCGAGCGTGATGCTGCGCTTGTTGCGGTGGAGATTCTGGAAATCGGGGCCGTGGCGCGCGCCGCCGAGCCCGCCATCGCCTTCTACCGCCTCGATCTTGATGACCGAGGCGCCCCAATCGGCGAGCTGGCGCACGCAGGTGGGGCCCGCGCGCACGCGGGTGAGATCGATGACTTTGAAGCGCGACAGGGGAAGCTGGCTCATGATTCCTCGGGCACTGACGTGTTCCGTGCGCAGCTCTGGCGGCCGGCGTGCGTCGCCACTATCGGGCTTCCGTCGCAGAGGGGCAAGTCTCGCCCTCCCCGTGCGGAGGCTCTATCCTGGCGCGCATCGAGGCGAGCTTTGATGGAGCCGATGCAGGAAGGACCCTTGCCGCGCGACCGGGTCGGTTTCGGCGAACTGTGGCGCTGGACGGCGCCGTGGCTCTTCGGCGCGCTGCTCGTCGTCGCCGCGCTGGTCGGCCTCTTTGCCGCGAGCCGGGCGCAGGATGAGGGCAGCTACGCCATCGGTTTCGCCACCGCCGGGCTCTCGCTGCTTTGGCTCGCCTGGCGCATCAAGAGCGTCTTCGACGGCGACCCTGCGGCGGTCTCGCTGCTGGTCGAGGACTCGACGGCGCTGGTGGTGCTGATCCTGCTGCTGGCGGCGCTCGCCGTCGCCGGCCTCTTCCTCGCCGCGCGCGCGGCCGCGACCTTGCCCGAGGCGGCAGGCTACGCCCTCTTCCTCGTCTCGCTCGCTTTGATCTTCGCCAATCTCAAGCACTACTTCGACCGGCGCGAGCACGACCGCCGGTGACGGTAAACCGCCGCTAACCCTCTTCGATCCATCGATTTTTACCGGCCTTTAAGCCGCCTCGTGGTGAACTCTCCCCACGGCGGATGGCGTTCCCTTTTTGGGGGCGGCAACGCGAAACGGCAAACCCGGGGCGACCCGGGGACGCAAAGCCTCCGGTCTCCTCGGGAGATAGCGGGGCTTCCGAACGAGGCCCCCGATGCGGCGCTGTGGTCGCCTGATGCTTCTCCTCCTGCTGTTCGCCGCTCCGGCGGCCGCCCTCGCCGCGAACGAAGCGGTGCCGGTGCGGCCCGTCGCGCTCTTCGGCACGCGCGAAGTGTTCTCCGCCGACAGCTCGGCCTTCTACAAATGGCACGGCGTGATGCGACGCTTTGCCGCCGAGCGGCAGGACGCGTCCTGCGCCGGGCAAGCGGCCGCCGCCTGCGCGCCGGCGGAATGGCGCGCGCTGGTCGCGTCGCTTCAGGGGCTCGATCTCCGCGCCAAGATCGAGCGCGCCAATGCCGCCATCAACCGCCATCCCTACGTCCCTTCCTGGGTCAACTGGCACGAGAGCAACTACTGGGAGACGCCCTACGAGTTCCTGCGCAAGGGCGGCCAGTGCCAGGATTACGCCGTCGCCAAGTACCTGCTGCTGCGCGCCGCTGGCGTCTCGGCCGAGCGGATGCGCGTGGTTGTGCTGCGCGACACCCGTCTCGGCCTCGATCATGCCGTCACCGTCGCCTATGTCGACGGCGAGGCGCTGCTCCTCGACAATCTTCGCCGCGCCGTTGTGCCGGCGGCGAGCGCGCCGGAATACGAGCCCTATTATTCCATCAATGAGCGGGGCTGGTGGTTGCATGAGGGCCCCCATGCGCGCTATGCCGCGCTGCGCTGAAGCGGATCGGTGCGGCGAGGCGCACGCATTTCGCTGCAGCGCAACATGAATGCGGGCCGCCCTGCGGTCATTCTCGACTCGACCTCGCGCGCCGCGACCCGGTAAATTCACCCCTTTGGGGGACACCTAGAAAGGCTGCGCCGGCTCTTGCTTTCCGCGCTTTGGTCCAACCGCCTGCGACTCATCGGCGCGACAGCGGTGCTCGTCCTCTGCGCGGGCGCCGTCTTCTTGCTCGGCCAGGCGATGCGCGATGCCGACGTGCCGCGCCTCATTCGCCAGTACGGCGTCTGGTTCTATCTCCTCACCTTCGCCTGGACCTTCGTCGAGGGCGAGACGTTCGTGCTCGTCGCCGGCTTCTTCGCCGCGCAGGGATTGCTGAGCGCGCCGCTGCTGTTGCTCGCCGCCGGGCTTGGCAGCTTCGCCGGCGATCAATGCTATTTCTGGATCGGCCGGCGCTACGGGCTGCGGCTGCTGTCGGACCGGCCGCATTGGCGCGGGCCGGTCGACAGCGCCCTCGGCTGGGTGAAGCGCTACGACACCTGGTTCATCCTGAGCTTCCGCTTCATCTATGGCGTGCGCAACTTCTCGTCCTTCGCGCTCGGCATCAGCGGCATCGACTGGCGCCGCTTCATGACGCTGAACTTCGTCGCCGCCACGCTGTGGGCGGTGATCTTCGTCAGCGGCGGTTATTTCTGCGGCCGCGCGGTGGAGCGCATGCTGGGCCGCATCGCCGACGAGTCCAGCATGGTGGCGCTCGCCGCCTTCATCGTCTGCGTCATCGCCGTCGCCCTCATCCACCGCTATCGCCGCCGGCGCCGCGCCGCGGCGGCGGGAGCGTCCTCCGGATCCGCGCCTCGTCTCTCTCGCCTGGACGCGGAACGGGAGCAAAGCCGGTAAAATTGCCGCATTTCATGACATTTGCGTGGCTGACCCACCGTTGAAATTGATCATTGCGCGGCGGCGCGGCATCATCTTCTCCGTTGCTCGCATCAGCTTGGTGACGTCCATGCTCAGATTTGCCACCGCTGCCGTCGTGCTGCTCGGCTCGGCCGCCTGGGCCGTGGCCGCGACGCCGCAATGCCTGCGGCCCAACGAGGTCGAGGCGGATCAGGCGATCCGCTTCCAGACCGAACTCATGGTGATCAGCGACACCTGCGGCGCACAGACCTACACGCATTTCGCCCGCCGCAACCGCGACGCCCTGGTCCAGTACCAGCAACAGCTCATCGAAGGCTTCCGCCGCGGCGGCTCGGCGCATGCGGAAGAGCGCTTCGACGCCTATCTGACGCAGCTCGCCAACGAGACCTCGCTGCGCATGGGAGGGCAGCCGGTGGCGCAGATGTGCCAGAACGCGCAACAGCTCCTCACCACCGCCGACACGATGTCGAGTGCCGATTTTCGTCGCTACGTCGCCGAGCGCGCGGCGAACGGCAGCGGCGAGCGGCTCTGTCGCAACTAGCTCCGGGCGCTGTCGCCGCAATCTCTCCGCGCGCCGCTGCCGGGGAAATCCAAATGGAAGGCGGGCGGGGAGCGTCGGCGGGCCGCCGATCACGCTGCGAAGAAGGCCCTCCTTTCGGGGGATTAGGCACCGCCGCCCACCTGTGCTAAGGCCTCTCATGCGTGTCATGAGCAGGTCGAGCCGGTGATGGAGACCAAAAAACCGGATGCCGACAGCGTGCTGGCGACGGGCGGCTTCGACGCCGTCATGGACGCCCTGGATGACATCGCTGTTTCACTCGTTGATGCCGCGGGTCTTGTCGTCCGCTGGAATGCCGGCGCCGAGCGGCTGACCGGCTATCCCGCGCCGGCGATGCTCGGCGCGCCGCTGGCGCGCCTCTTCACGCCCGACGCTGGCGCGAGCGGACAGCCCGAAGCCGTGCTTGAGGCCGCGCGCACGATCGGCCGGCACGCCGCGGAGTTCTGGTGCCTGCGTCAGGACGGCACGCGCTTCCTCGCCACCATCATCATCGCGCCGCTGCGCAGCGGCGACGGCGCGATCACCGGCTTTGCTCTCGTCATACGCGATCTCCTGTCGCGCGATGCCGCCCGGCTGCAGGCGAGCGACCGCCAGTTCCGCCTGCTGGTGCAGGGCGTCGTCGACTACGCCATCTTCATGCTGGATGTCGATGGCCGCGTTACCACCTGGAACGCCGGCGCGCAGCGCATCAAGGGCTATGCGCCCGACGAGATCATCGGCCGGCACTTCTCGATCTTCTATCTCGAGGAGGACCGCGCGCGCGGCCTGCCGCAATCGCTGCTCGAGCGTGCGGCCCGCGAAGGCAAGGTCGGCGCCGAGGGCTGGCGCCGGCGCAAGGACGGCACGCGCTTCTACGCCAATGTCGTGCTCGATGCCATCCGCGGTGTCGATGGCCGGCTGCTCGGCTATGCCAAGGTCACCCGCGACATCACCGAGCGCAAGGAGGCGGAAGAGCGTCTGGCGCTGACGCGCACCGCCTTCGCCCAGGCGCAGAAGATGGAAGCGCTGGGGCAGCTCACCGGCGGCGTCGCCCATGACTTCAACAATCTCCTGACCGTCGTGCTCAACAATGCCGACCTGCTCAGCGCGCCCGATATCGACTGGCGCGGCCGGGCGCGGTTCATCGAAGGCATCCGGCGCGCCGCGATGCGCGGCGCGGTGCTGACGCGGCAGCTCCTCGCTTTCGCCCGCCGCCAGCCGCTGAACCCCAAGCGGCACCGCGTCAATGCGCTCATCGGCGCGTTCGAGGCCGTGTTGCGCCGCGCTTGCGGCGAAGTGCGCGAGCTGACGCTGGATCTCGCCGACGAGCCCGCGGTGGCGGAGATCGATGAATCCCAGTTCGAGGGGGCGCTGCTCAACCTCGTCGTGAATGCCCGCGATGCCGTGCCCGAAGGCGGCTCGATCACGCTCCGTACCCGCCTCGAGCCGATCGACGAGCTCCGCGCCGCCGCGATGGAGGGGATCGCGCCCGGGCGCTATCTCGCCGTCGACGTCGAGGACACCGGCAGCGGCATCCCCCCCGAAGTGCTCTCCCACGTCTTCGAGCCCTTCTACACCACCAAAGAGCCCGGCAAGGGCAGCGGTCTCGGCCTCAGCCAGGTCTTCGGCTTCACCAAGCAGTCCGGCGGCCATGCCGAGATCCGCAGCGAGCTCGGACGCGGCACGGTCGTCACGCTTTACCTGCCGGCCCTCGAGCCCACCGAGGCCGAGGGCGCCGTCGAGGAGGCGCACGCTTCGCGGGGCCTCGCGCGGGGAACGGCGCTGATCGTCGAGGACGATCCCGACGTGTTGGAATCGGCCGTCGAGTCGATGAGGAGCCTCGGCTTCGAGGTGCTGACCGCGGCGAGCGGCGTCGCCGCGCTCGACGTGCTCCGTCGCCATGACGACGTCGATCTGCTGTTCTCGGATGTGGTGATGCCGAAGGGCATGTCGGGCATCGACCTCGCGCGCGAGGCGCGGCGGCTCCGGCCGACGGTCAAGGTGCTGCTGGCGTCCGGCTATCCGCGCGCCGTGCTGGACGGAGACGGTGCGCTGAAGGAGTTCGCGCTCATCGCCAAGCCCTACCGCCTGGAGGAGCTGGCCGAGCGTCTCAGGGGCATCGGTGCCGTCGGTGCCGGAGACTGACGCGCGGGCCACGATGGGGGGCCGGGGGCCGGCGCTGTGGCTCGCGGCGCTGCTGCTCTTCGCTCTGACGGTCCCGGCCGGCGCGGCCGAGAGTCTCACCATCGGCGTGCTGAAGCTCGCCTCCTCGGGTCCCGTCTTCATTGCTGTGGACCGCGGCTATTTCGCCGCCCAGGGCCTCGCGCCCGAGCTGCGCTTCTTCGATGCGGCGCAGCCGGTCGCTGTCGGCACCGTCGCCGGCGATGTCGATATCGGCGTCACCGGCCTCACCGCCGGCTTCTACAATCTCGCCGGCAAGGGCGCGCTGCGCATCGTCGGCGCCCAGAGCCGCGAGGCGCCGGGCTATCATCTCGTCGCCTATATCGCTTCGGACCGCGCCTATGACGCCGGCCTCACGCGGCTGGCGGCGCTT
The DNA here is from genome assembly GCA_035642295.1 of Allostellaceae bacterium. Taxonomy (GTDB): domain Bacteria; phylum Pseudomonadota; class Alphaproteobacteria; order ATCC43930; family CGMCC-115725; genus DAHUYF01. The sequence continues at coordinate 7,367 of DASQSR010000058.1, forward strand.
CCCGGCCACAGCGTCGCGATCAGCCAGGTGGGCTCGACCTTCCACTACAGCCTCGGCCTTCTCGCCGAGAAGCTCGGCTTCCCGCTCGCGAGCCTGAGGCTCCTGCCGCTGCAGTCGATGGGCAACATGGCGGCGGCGGTCAAGGGCAACCAGGCCGACGCCGCGCTGCTGCCCGCAACGCTCGCCGTGCCGCTGGCGGCGAGCGGCGGCGCGCATATTCTCGGCTGGGTCGGCGACGAGACGCCCTGGCAGCTCGGTGCCATCTTCACCCGCGCGCGCACCATCGCCGAGCGCCGCGCCGCGGTCGCCGGCTTCATCGCCGCTTATCGCCGCGCCGCGCACGATTTCTACGACGCCTTTCTGGTCAAGGGCGCCGACGGCAGGCCGCATGAAGGTCCCGAGGCGGGCGCGCTGCTGGCGATCATCGCCAAATATACCGGGCAGTCGCCGGCGCAGATCCGCAACGGCATTCCCTACATCGACCCCGACGCCAGGCTGCTGGTCGACGACATCGATCACCAGGTGGCCTGGTATCAGTCGCAGGGACTCGTCGACAAATCCGTCGACGCCACGTCGCTCCTCGACCTCTCCTTCATCGGGCAGAAGCCTTAGGCGAGGAACTAAGCCGCCGAGACCTCGGAGCGCGGATCGGCGAGTGCGGCGGTGAGCAGGCGGCGCGCCACCATCTCCGGCGTCAGCCGCCGGAGGCCGAAGGCGAAATTCGGCGTGATGCCGGCCGCGGGCAGCGCCAGCCGCCCGGCATCGGCCGCCGCCAGCATGCCGCCCAGCCGCCGCACCAGGTCGAGCCGCGTCGGCAGCAGCGTCTTGGCGCCGAGCGGGGCGAAGAAGCGCACCATGGCGACCGCTTCCTCGGCGTCGAGATCGGCGGGGAGCACCAGCACCGGCTCGGCGGCGCCGGCGGCGACGAATGCCGCGAGCGCATCGCGCGCTGCCGCATCGCCCGGCGCGACGCCGGCGGTGTCGATGACGAGGCTCTGCGCGTCCGCCGCGGCGGCGAGCCGGGCCAGCGCCGGCGCGTCATCCGCCACGGCGACGCGGAGGCCGAGCACGCTGGCATATTCCTCGAGTTGTGCGACGCCGCGGGCGC
>DASQSR010000059.1:0-21863 GCA_035642295.1 Allostellaceae bacterium
ACCGCCTTTTTCGCGCTCGAGGACGCCGTGCGCTGAACGCGCGCTCGCGCGCTTGCCAGGAGAGAGTATGAGCGGCGGCCGGACCTATTACCTGACGACGCCGATCTATTACGTGAACGACGCGCCGCATCTGGGCCACGCTTATACCACCGTGGCCTGCGATGCGCTCGCGCGCTTCATGCGGCTTGACGGCCGGCGCGTGCATTTCCTCACCGGCACGGACGAGCACGGGCAGAAGGTGGAGAAGGCGGCGGCGGCAGCGGGCCTCGCGCCCCAGGCCTTTTGCGATCGGGTGTCACAGAACTTCCGCGAAACGACGGTGCTGATGAACATCAGCAATGACGATTTCATCCGCACCACCGAGGAGCGCCATCTCCGGGCCTGCCAGGCGCTGTGGCAGGCGATCGCGGCGCGCAAGACACCGCAGGGGCGCGACAACATCTATCTCGGCACCTATGCCGGCTGGTACGCGGTGCGCGACGAGGCGTTTTACGGCGAGGACGAGCTCAGCACGGGTCCCGACGGGAAGAAGCGCGCGCCTTCCGGGGCCGAGGTCGAATGGGTTGAGGAGCCGAGTTACTTCTTCCGTCTATCGGATTGGGAAGATTGGCTTATCGCTCATTTTGACCGCCACCCGGAAGCGATTGCGCCAGCATCGCGCCGCAACGAAGTGCTGAGCTTCGTCAAAGGCGGTCTCCACGACCTCTCGATCTCGCGCACCAGCTTCAGCTGGGGCATTCCGGTGCCCGGCGACGAGAAGCACGTGATGTACGTCTGGCTCGACGCGCTCACCAACTACATCACGGCCGTCGGCTATCCCGAGACCGGCAGCGACGCCTTTGCCACTTTCTGGCCGGCCAATCTGCACATGGTCGGAAAGGACATCATCCGCTTCCACTGCGTCTACTGGCCGGCCTTTCTGGCGGCGGCCGGCCTCGAGCCGCCGCAGCGGGTCTCTTGCCATGGCTGGTGGACGGTCGAAGGCCAGAAGATGTCGAAGTCGCTGGGCAACGCCATCCCGCCGCACCAGCTGGTCGAGCGCTACGGCGTCGATCCCGTACGTTATTTCATGCTGCGCGAGCTGCCCTTCGGCAGCGACGGCGATTTCTCCCATCGCGCCGTGGTGAACCGGGTCAATGCCGACCTCGCCAATGATTTCGGCAATCTCGCGCAACGAGCGCTGTCGTTGATCAACCGTAACGCCGAAGCACGCGTGCCGGTGCCGGGGCCGCTTGCCGCCGCCGACGAGGCGCTGCTGGGGGCGGCGCGGGGGCTCCTCGGGAAGCTGCGCGCCGAGTTCGCCGAGCAGGCCTTTCACCGCGCGCTCGAGCATCTCTGGCAGGTCGTTGGCGAGGCGAACCGTTACGTCGACGAAATGGCGCCCTGGGCGCTGCGCAAGACCGACCCGGCGCGCATGGCAACGGTCCTCTACGTGCTGGCCGAGACGCTGCGCCACCTCGCCATTCTGGTCCAGCCGGTGGTGCCGCAGGCGGCGGGAAAGCTGCTCGACCAGCTCGCCGTGCCGGCCGACCGGCGCGATTTCGCCGCGCTCGCCCAGCCAATCGTTCCGGGAGCCGAACTGCCCAAGCCCGAGGGGATCTTCCCGCGCTACGTCGAGGAGACCCGCTGATGGCGCAACGCTCAGGCGACCCTCAGGGATAAGAGCCAGGCGCTCTCATGCTGGTCGACAGCCACTGCCATCTCGACTATGCCGCGCCCGAGGAGCGGCCGGACATCCTGGCGCGTGCGCGCCGCGCCGGGGTGCGCAGCCTGCTCACGATCTCGACCAAGGTGAGCGAATTCCCGGCGGTGTGCGCGATCGCCGAAAGCGACCCCAACATCTGGTGTTCCGTTGGCATTCACCCCCACGAAACATTGGTGGAGAGTGACGATGCCGTCGCGCAGCTCGTTGCTTTGGCGCAGCATGAAAAAGTCGTCGGCATCGGCGAAACCGGGCTCGATTTTTACTATGAACACAGTCCTCGTGCCCGTCAGGCCGAGGTTTTTCGCGCGCACTGCGCCGCTTCACGTGAAACAAATTATCCCTTGATTATCCACAGCCGCGATGCTGATGCAGAAACCGCCGCGATCCTTGCCGAGGAGAAAGTCTCGCGCGGCGTCATTCACTGCTTCAGCACCGGGCGCGCGCTCGCCGAAGCGGCGCTGGCGCTCGGTTTCTACATTTCGCTGGCAGGCATTCTGACGTTCAAGAACGCCGAGCCGCTCCGCGCCATCGCGCGCGACCTGCCGCTCGACCGGCTGCTGATCGAAACCGACGCGCCTTATCTCGCGCCGGTGCCGATGCGCGGCCGCAGCAACGAGCCGGCCTTCATCGTCCATACCGCCGCCAAGCTGGCGGAGCTCAAGGGCATGTCGGTGGAAGCGCTCGCCCAGGTGACGAGCGAGAATTTCTTCCGGCTCTTCACCAAGGCACGCCCGCCCGAGGCCGTTCTATGCGCGTAACCGTGCTCGGTTGCGGCCCGTCCTGGGGCGTGCCGCGGATCGGCGGCGAATGGGGAGCGTGCGATCCGCAGAACCCGCGCAACCGCCGCCGGCGCTGCTCGGTGCTGGTGGAGGAGGGCGGGGCGACACTGCTCATCGACACGTCGCCGGATCTGCGCGAGCAGCTGCTCGATGCGCAAGTCCGCCGCACCGATGCCGTGCTGTTCACCCATGCCCATGCCGATCACCTCCATGGGATCGACGATCTGCGCTCGGTCAACCGGCTGATGGAGAGCGCCATTCCCGTCTTTGCGAGCACCGAGACCTTGGCGGAGATCTCGCGCCGCTTCGGTTATGTCTTCACCCCGGTGCAGCCGGATCGCCTCAGTGCCTATTACAAGCCGGTGCTCGAGCCGCGGCCGATCGACGGCCCCTTCGTCGCCGGCGGCATTGCCGTCACCCCCTTCGACCAGGACCACGGCTTCTCCCAGACGCTCGGCTTTCGCATCGGCGGTTTCGCCTATTCGACCGACGTCATCGACCTCGACGAGGCGGCCTTCGCGGCGCTCGCGGGCGTCGAAGTGTGGATCGTCGATTGCATCCGCCGCACGCCGCATGTGACCCACGCCCACCTGGAAAAGACGCTTGCCTGGATCGCGCGCGCAAAGCCGCGCCGCGCCGTGCTGACGCATATGGACGAGAGCCTCGACTACGCGACTCTGCGGCGCGAGCTCCCGGACGGTGTCGAGCCCGGCTATGATGGGCTCGTCATCGACCTCTGAGCGTCTGCGGCGCGCGCCTGCGGCCAATCGCCGCGCGATCCGGCCGATTCCACCCAAGGCCTCGGCCCAACCTGCGGCGACGTTGCGCGCGACAAGTGGTGCCGCATCGGTTATCGATAAACGTGGGGGGTTGGCGCTGCAGCGCGGCGGCGCTCGATCTGCCATCGCGCGTGACATCGAAGCGCACCTGGACGGTGCGCCCCGGTCGGCGGAGGACCCGCATTGTCCTGAAAAGTTGCCGCCGATTGACAGTCTTAGCAATTGCTCGTTGAATCCGGTCCTTGTTGGATTTTGTTGCGGGGGGCGCCTTGGTGAAGCTGGCCGGAGGGGAGGCGGCCAAGAACCGGCACAGGCGGTCAGCGATCCCTGAGCTCGCCGTCGTTGCTCTCATGGCGCTGCTCGCCGGCTGCGGCAGCAGCGGCGACAAGCCGATTGCGAGCCGTGTCATCGAGTTCGAAGTCGCGCAAGGCGCCAACCAGGACAGCCCGATCGCCGTCGACATCGTCTACGTCTATGACCCGCAGCTCGTCGCGCAGCTGACGCAGATGACGGCGCACGACTGGTTCCAGAAGAAGGGCGAGGTGCGCCAGGCCTTTCCGACCGGCTTCGATGTCACCTCGCTCGAGGTCGTGCCGGGACAGAAGGGCCCGGTCGAGGCCGTATCGGCGAAGGCAAGCAAAGCGATCGCCGCCTTCGTCTTCGCCAACTACGCCAGCCAGGGCACCCACCGCGCCCGCGTCGACCGGCTCGAGCGCTTCTTCATCGCGCTCGGGGACAAGGATTTCACCATCCTGACGCCGAAAGAAGCGAAGCAGTGACCGACATCCGCTCCATCCCCGAGGCGGTGCAGTGGCACGAGGGCATGCTGCTCTCGCCGCATCATTTCCAGCAGGCGAGTCTGCGGTCGGAAATGCTGCTTCATTTCCGCCTCGCTCACGCCATGCCGTTCGCCTGGGGCGTGCTGGCGCTGGCGATCGACCATGCCCGGCTCGCCATGGGGACGTTGCGCGTCCTCTCCCTGCAGGCGATCCTGCGCGACGGCCTCGCCGTCTGCTACCCGCATGACGACATGGCCGCGCTCGAGATCGACATGCTGCCGATGGCCCAGCAGCTGCGTGGCACGGCCGCCAAGATCTACCTTGCGGTGCCGGCGCGGCGGGCGGACATCGCGTCCGGCAGCGGCGAGGCGCCGCGCTTCCGCTCGGTCGAAGCCGAGGCGGTGGTCGACGAGAACACCGCCGACAATCCGCTGCGTCTGCCGCGGCTGCGGCCCAATCTCATGCTGCTGACCGCCGACCGGCTCTCGGCCAAGTACGAAGCGATCCCGATCGCCGAAGTGACTTTCGAGAACGACAGCCTGCAGCTGACGCAGCGCTACCTGCCGCCGCATCTGGCCGTGCCGCTCGATGGCGCCCTCGGCCAGCTGGGCCTGAAGCTGGCGCAGCAGCTCCGGCAGAAGGCCGCCTTTCTCGCCAATCGCGCCCAGGCCGCGAGCGGGGCCGGGCGGCCGGCCTCGCTGCTGGAAACGCGTCATGCCGTTCAGTGCCTGATGGCAGCGCTGCCGGCCTTCGAGGCAGCGCTCAACACCGGGCTTGCCCATCCCTTCGCGCTCTTCACGCTGGCGGCCGGCATCGCCGGCGCGGTCGCGCCGCTCGGACCCGGCATGGTGCCGCCGATCTTCGAGCGCTATGACCATGACGACATTCTCCAGTCCTTCCGTCCGCTGCTCGGCTTCATCGAGCGCGTCGCCCAGGGCATCAGCGAGCTGCACCTCACCATCGCCTTCGCGCTCGAGGGCAATGCCTTCCGCCTGAAGCTCGATCCCGCCTGGCTCGACCAGGGCGAGCTGCTGGTCGGGATGCGCGGGCGCGCCGGTGCCGGCGATGCCGAGGTTGCGCAGTGGATGGAGGAGGCGCTGATCGGCGACAGCGAGCAGATCGCGCCGATGAGCGAAGCGCGCATCCGCGGCGCCGCGCGCAGCCGCGTCGTCGCCCTCGAGAGCCTCGACATCGTCCCGACGCGCGGCACGCTGGTCTTTCGCGTGCCGGTCGATCGCAATTTCATCGCCGCCAATCGCATCCTGGAGATTTCCAATCCGCGCGACATCGGCGGCATGCGGCGCCCGGTCGAGATCGTGCTCTACGTCCGGGCGCCGAGCGAGGAAGGCGGCCGCGAATCGGCACACGCGACGCCGCCTGGGCCGGATCGACGCCGGTGAACGAGATCGTGCTGCAGCAGCGGCCCTTCTTCTCGCCGCAGGCGGGGGAGGATGCCGAGGCGTCGCCGCTGGCGCAGTTCCGCCAGTTCTACCGCGAGCTGATGCGCGTCAAATACGCGCTTCACGCCGGCCTCAAGAACCTCGCCGGCGGCGAGGCGGAGGAGCGCCAGCAGGACCCCGTCGTGCTGGTGCATCATCATTTGAAGGCCTATCTCGAGCGGCTTTATGTCGGGGCGACGCGCTCGGGCGGGGTGCTGAGCCCCGAGGTGTACCGCGAAACGCAGTACCTGATGGCGGCGCTGGCCGACGAAGTGCTGCTCTACATGACCGAATGGGCGGGCCGCGCCCACTGGACGGAGCATCTCATCGAGGTGGCGCTGTTCGAGACGCGGATCGCCGGCGAGCGGGTCTTCGATTACATCGACGCGCTGATCCAGCGGGGCACCGCCGCCAACGCCGATCTCGCCGCCGTCTATCTCGTCGCGCTCTCGCTCGGCTTTCGCGGCAAGTATCGCGCCATCCAGGACCAGACGGCGCTGCGCCAATATCGCCGCGCGCTGCGTCAGATCGTGGAGCGCCACGCCCCGCTGCGGCTCCAATCCGAGCTGCCGGTCTTCGCCGATGCCTATGCCCACACGCTCGACGAGCCGCGGCCGGTCAAGCTGCCGCATCTGCGGCCGTGGCTCATCGCCCTCGCCGCGGCGCTGGCCGTCTATCTCGTCGCGCAGCAGATCGTCTGGACGAACGGCACCAGCGATGTCGAGGCGGTGCTGAACACGCCGGTGCTGCAGCAGGAGCAGCGCTGAGCCATGCTCGAGCTCATCGGCAAGGCCGTGCCCTACGCCCTCGCGATCGGCATCGTGCTGGCGCTGCTCGGGCTCGTGCTCCTGGTGGTGCTGTTCCTGCTGCTGCGCCGCGCCGCGTCGAGCAAGGACGCGCCGGCGAAGCCGGCGGCGAGCGCGGCGCCTGCGGGCAAGCTCATTGAGGATCCCGCCGGCGCGCCGATCGCGCCGCAGGAGCTGCAGCATTCCTTTGCGGCGGCGCTCGGCTATCTGCGCCGGGTGACGCCGGGCTATCGCTGGCGCTACGCCATCCCGTGGTACCTCATGCTGGGCGAGAAGGGCGCCGGCAAGACGACCCTGCTCGCCGAGCTCGAGGCGCTGCGCCCGGCCGGCGCGATCGAGGCCGAGCCGCCGCCGCCGGGCCGCGCCCTGACCTGGCACTTCTTCGACGGCGGCGTCGTGGTCGATGTCGCCGGCCAGCTCGTGCTCGACCCCGACCGTCCTCACGCCGACGACCGCGCCTGGCGGCAGCTGCTGCGCCAGCTGCTGGAGCATCGCCCGGTGCGGCCGATCGATGGCGTGGTGGTGACGCTGCCTTGCGGCGATTTCGTCGGGCCCGACCGGCTCGACATCGACGCGCTGATGGCCAAGGCCGATCAGATGCACCGCCATCTCCTCGACCTGCAGCAGCGCCTCGGGCTGCAGCTCCCGGTCTATGTCGTCGTCGCCAAGTGCGACTGGATACCGGGATTTCAGAGCTTCTGGCGCGAAGCGCCGGCGAGCCGCCGCGACGAGATCTTCGGCTGGTCGAACGGACGCGACATCGATGCCGAGGTGACGCCCGCGGCCTTCCACCAGGCCTTCAACACGCTCACCGAGACGTTGTTCCGCCTCCATCTCGATCTCGCCGGCAAGGAGGCCGAGCTCGCCGATCCCGAGGGCGCGTTGCTCTTCCCGGCGGAGTTCGAGCGGCTGCGCGAGCCGCTGAAGCTCTACTGCACGAGCCTCTTCCGCCGCAGCGTCTATCATGACCCCTTCTTCTTCCGCGGCCTCTACTTCACCGGCGACGGCGGCCCGCCGCCGCGCAGCGGCGCGCTCGTCGCCAATGCCGCGCGCGACCGGTTGCCGCCGACGGCAGACCCGCGGCGCCATTGGCCGCTCTTCGCCCGCGATCTCTTTGCCAAGAAGATCCTGCGCGAGCGCGGCCTTGCCGCGATGGCGCGCTCGGGGCAGATGCCGCGCTCGCGGCCGGTGCGCATCGCCGCCGCAGGCCTTGCCGCCGCGATCGTCGTCGGCGCCATTGGCCTCACCTCTGCCGGGCTCCGGCTCGATCGCGAAGCGCGATCGCTGATGCAGCCGATCACCTTCATCGTCCAGAGCGCCCGCCGGGCGGAGCAGCGTGCGAGCGATCAGGCCGCGACGCCGATGAGCGTCGGCGACGCCACCGAGCTGCTCGGCATGTTCGCCAAGCTCGACGTCAAGCATCTTCGCTCGATCTGGATGCCGTCCTCCTGGTTCGGCGGCATCGACGAGCGCATCACCGAGCATTTCTCGCTCGGCTTCGACCGGGTCATTCTCGACGCGATGCGCCGCGAGTTCGATCGCCGCACCGAGCGGCTGATCGACGATGCGCTGGCGGGACGCGGCAAGCCGCTCGCGGGGAAGACCTATGCGCTCGTCGACAGCCCCGCGGGACGGCAGGTCGTCGCCTATGTCGGCGGCTTGCGGCAGATCGAGGCGAACGCCGCGATCTACAACCGTCTCGATGGCCCCGACGCCTCGCTCTCCGATGTCGAGACGCTGACGGCCTTCCTGCTCGACACCAAGCTGCCGCATGATTTCTTCGTCAACAGCGACCTCTATTCGGCAGCGCTGAAGCATGTCGCGATCCGCCGCTTCGACCCGGCGGCCTTTCGCACGCGCGCGGTTCTCGGATTGCAAGCGGTGTTCCAGCCTTTCGAGCGGGTCACGGCCCATGACGGGCCGGTGGTGCAGCGCCTCACCGAGATCGGCGCCGCGGTCGACGCGCTCGACCGCACGACGGCGACGCACGGCGACGCGGCGACCCAGCTCCACCGCCTCGGCGACGCGCTCTCCGCCGCGCAGGCGATGCTCGCCGATCCCGCCTCGGCGTGGCTGCTGCGCGATCGCGCCGAGGCGGACCCCGGCTTCGCCCGGCTGATGAGCGATATCCGCAGCTCGGCGTTCCTCGGGTCCGATGTGCAGCAGCCGCTGCAGGACCGCGTCGACCAGGAGCTGCGCCAGCTTCAGGGCGAGCTCGCGGATCTCAAGCTGCGCCGCACGGTGCCGCTCCTCGACCAAAGCGACGGCCATCTGGCGCTCAGCCTGTCGCCGCCGGTGGCGAGCCTTGCGGCAGCGCTGCCGCCGATGCTCCAGCGGCCTTTCATGGCCTCGCCCGAACAGCGCTCGATCGTGCCTCCCGGCCGCGGCACGACGACGGAATGGGATCCCGACCGCCTCGCCGAGGCGCTGTCGCTCTATCAGAGCTACGAGCTCTTTCTCGACGCCGATCTCCAGCGCGTTCCGCTCGAGTTCCGGCGCGTCGTCGATGCCGCGGCACGCCAGCGGCTCGACGCCACCATGACGGCGGCGATCGCCAAGGCGCAGATCGCCCAGGATCCCACCGCCAACGCCCCATCGCCGGACATGGCGGTGTTCCAGGCGGCGCAAGCCTTCGGGCGCGCCGCGCGGCCGCTCGGCGATCTCCTCACCGTGCTCTCGCAGCTCGGCTTCGATCAGACCTACAGCGCGCTGCGCGAAGCCACGGGCCGGCAGTCCTATGGCCTCCTCGACGATGTTGACGGGCTGCTCGAGCGCGAGCAGCCCTACACCGTGCGCAGCGACATCCGGCCCTGGAGCCCGTCGCTGCCGGCGACGCTGGCCGCCTTCGGCCTCCGGGACGACGTCGAGGTGGCGCAATACCTCGACACCGAGCGCAATTGGGTGGCCCGGCTCGCGAGCGACGGCGCCGCGCCGCTCGTCGATTTCCTGACCCGCAGCGACTTCGCCTTCAACTGGCGGCCGGTGCCGCTGGTCGGGAAATGGCAGCGGATCCTGCTGGAGCTGCAGAAGTATCGCGACAACAACCCGCGCAACTCGGTTTCGGCGCTGGAGAACTTCATCCGCTTCGACCTGGCGCAAGTGACGCGCGACAATTGCGTCGACCAGCTCTCGGGCGACCGCTTCGCCGCGACCGGCGATTATTTCCTCGAGCGGCGCAATGCGCTCCGCCAGAGTCTTCTCGGGCAATGCAGCGAGATCGCGGGCAGCGCCGGTGCGGCCGGCTACGCTCAGCTCGCCGACCGCTTCAACCGCACGCTCGCCGGCCGCTTCCCGTTCGCCGTCGACGATGCCGGCGGCGATGCCAGCGAGGTGCCGCTCGCCGACCTTGTCGACTATCTCAACTATTTCGCCGCCCATGCACCGGCGGTGCGCAGCGACCTTGCCAAGGGCACCAGCCTCGGCCAGCAGAACGCGCTCGCCTTCCTCGACGAGATGGCGAAGGCGCAGCGCTTCCTCGCGCCTTTCCTCGACGACAGCAGCCCCGAGCTTCCCGGCTTCGACGTCGCGGTCGATTTTCGCGTCAACCGCCGCTTCGAAGCGGGGGCCGACCAGATCATCAGCTGGGAGCTGTCGATCGGCGATCAGGTGTTCCGGCGCGGACAGGCGGCACAGCCGGTCCGCTGGCACCTGTCCGATCCCGTGGAAGTGCGCCTGCGCTGGGCCAAGGACGGACCGGTCTCGCCGGTGCTGCAAGGCGTCGCCGATGCCGAGGAAATGAAGACGCGCGTGGTGAGCTGGAGCTACGACGACCGCTGGTCGCTGCTGCACCTCCTCATCGACCACCGCACGCCGCCCGAAGATCTCGATGCGAGCGACGGCCTGCTGCCGCAGGTGCTCGAGTTCAGCACTCAGACGGTGCAGGTGATCGGCCCGGAGACGCGGGCGCCAGGGCCGGTGGGCAAGGCGAAGGCCTTCATCCGCGTCCGGCTTTCCGCCCTCCCTCCGGGCGGCAAGGCGCCTGCGTCGCTGGTCATGCCCGATTTCCCGACGCATGCCCCCTCCTTGCTCGGCGAGGCATTGCGATGAGCGCCGAGGCGCTGCCCCGCGCCGCCGGCGAGCCCGGCGCGGAGGAGGGGTCGGTCCGCGGTATCGATATCGACGCGATTCTGGCGCCACTCCCGGGCGACCATCCGACCGGTCCCTCGCTGCGCTTTTCCGGCGATTACGACCGTATCCGCGAGGCGCGGCGCGAGGATGATCCGAGCCTGCCGCAGGGCGTCTGGCAGAGCGAGCTGAAGCGCGCCAATTGGGAGGAGGTGGTCCAGCGCTGCACCGAGGCGCTCAGTCGCTCGAAGGACCTGCAGATCGCCTGCTGGCTGCTCGAGGCGCTGATCCACCGCGATGGCTTCGCCGGCATTCCCGTCGGCCTCGGCGTCGTCATCGGGCTCTGCAACGCCTTCTGGCCCGCGCTCCATCCCGAGATCGAGGACAAGGATCTGTCCTACCGCATCGCTCCCTTCGAATGGGCCAACGCGCATCTGCCGCAACAGACCTACCGGCTACCGCTCACGGTTCCCGGCATCGTCACGCCCAACGTCTATGCCTGGGAGCACTACGCCAATGCCCTGCGTCTCGAGCAGATCCAGAAGGCGAATCCCGGCGGCAAGCCGCCTTCCGGCGTCAGGCTGGCGGAGGTGGAGGCGGCCGTCGCCGCGACGCCGGCAGCGTTCTACCGCAGCGTCCTGCGCCGGATCGACGGCGCGCTGGCGCTGCTCGGCGATCTCGACCGCCTCCTCGGCGCGCATTGCGGCAAGGAAGCGCCGAGTCTCGCCGGCTTGCGCGGCGCGCTCGTCAATGTCGAGAGCTGGTTGCACACCGTCCTGCGCAACAGAGGAGAACTGCCGGTCATGGCGGAACAAGGCAAGGCGGCGCCCGCGCCGGTGCCGCCGACAGACGAGGAGGAGCCGCCGCCCGCGGCCTATGACGGTGTCATCCGCGATCGCGAGCAGGCTTATCAAATGATCCTGGAGATCGCCGAGTTCCTCGCCCGCACCGAGCCGCACAGCCCGACGCCCTATCTGCTGCGGCGCGCCTATTCCTGGGGCATGATGCCGCTGCACGAGCTGCTCGCGGAGATGACGCGGGGACGCAATGATCTTGCCGCGCTCTCCGAGTTGCTCGGTTTGCCGCATCGGTAAGTTTTACTGTCGCATTACTCCCGATGACGAGATTGAGACAAAAGTTGAGCAGGGTGCGACAACATAATCATTCGGTTTGCCATAATCCGCTTGATTGAGCACAAGGGATGATTTTAACTCGCCAGTCGCTGGAGAGGTTAGGGGAGGGATACCCACCATGGCCGAAAGCACGCAACACAAGCTCGACCGCGTCCGCCCGCCGCGCGTCCAGATCACCTACGACGTCGAGATCGGCAACGCGATCGAGAAGAAGGAGCTGCCCTTCATCGTCGGCGTTCTCGCCGACCTCTCGGGCAAGCCGGTCGAGGCGCTGCCGCCGGTCAAGGACCGGAAATTCGTCGAGATCGACCGCGACAATTTCAACGACGTGCTGGCGGCGATCGCGCCGCGCGTCACCTTCCGCGTGCCGAACAAGCTGGTCAAGGGCAGCACCGACCAGCTCAACGTCGAGCTCGTCTTCAAGGACATGGACGCTTTCGGCCCGGTCGAGATCATCAAGCAGGTGCCGGCGCTGAAGAAGCTCTATGAGGGGCGCCAGCGCCTGCGCGACCTGCTCACCAAGCTCGACGGCAACGACAATCTCGATGCGCTGCTGAAGGACGTCATCAGCAACACCGAGAGCCAGGCCGCGCTCAAGAAGGACCTGGGCGAGACCGGCGAGCAGAAGCCCGCCTCGTAACGACGGCGCAGCGAGGGGAGACAAGCACATGGCAGAGGAAACTCAGACGCAGGGCAACGGCGCGGCGCCGGCCACCCTGCTCGACAAGATCATCGTCGAGGGCAAACTCGCCCGCGACGAATCCCAGCGCGAATACGCCCGCGACCTCGTCGGCGAATTCGTTCACGACGTGCTCGCCGAGAGCGGCACGGTCAAGGCCGATGTCGCCGAGGCGATCAACGACCGCATCGCCGAGATCGACGACCTCATCAGCGCGCAGCTCAACGAGATCCTCCACCATTCCGACCTGCAGCGGATGGAGGCCTCCTGGCGCGGCCTCAACTATTTGGTGATGAACACCGAGACCAGCACCCGGCTCAAGCTGCGCCTCCTCAACATCACCAAGGCCGAGCTGTTCAAGGATCTCGACAAGGCCGTCGAATTCGATCAGAGCGCGCTCTTCAAAAAGGTCTACGAGGAGGAGTACGGCACTTTCGGCGGCCATCCCTACAGCATGCTGGTGGCCGATTACGAGTTCGGCCGGCACCCGCAGGACGTGCAGCTGCTGCAGAAGGTGTCGAGCGTCGCGGCGGCGGCCCACGCGCCCTTCATCGCCGCGGCAAGCGCGCGGCTCTTCGACATGGACAGCTTCACCGAGCTCGGCATCCCGCGCGACCTCGCCAAGATCTTCGAGAGCATGGAGCTCGTCACCTGGCGCTCGTTCCGCGAAAGCGAGGATTCGCGCTACGTCACCCTGGCGCTGCCGCACATCCTGCTGCGCCTGCCCTACGGCCCGAACACCGTGCCGGTCGAAGGCATGAACTTCGTCGAGGACACCGACGGCCGCGACCACGCCAAATATCTCTGGGGCAACGCCGCCTGGGCGCTGGCGACGCGCATCACCGACGCCTTCGCCAAGCATGGCTGGACCGCAGCCATTCGCGGCGTCGAGGGCGGCGGCAAGGTCGAGGGCCTGCCCGCGCACACCTTCCTCACCGACGAGGGCGACATCGCGCTCAAATGCCCGACCGAGATCGCCATCACCGACCGGCGCGAGAAGGAGCTCAGCGATCTCGGCTTCGTCGCCCTGATACACTGCAAGGGCACGGACTACGCCGCCTTCTTCGGCGGCCAGACCACCAACAAGCCGAAGGTCTACAATCTCGCCACCGCCAACGCCAACGCGGCGCTCTCGGCGCGGCTGCCTTACATGCTCAACGCGTCGCGCTTCGCGCATTACATCAAGGTGATCATGCGCGACAAGATCGGCTCCTTCATGACCAAGGAGAACGTGCAGACCTATCTCAACACCTGGATCATCGATTATGTCCTCGGCAAGGACGATGCCGGCCAGGATTTGAAGGCGAAATACCCGCTGCGCGAAGCGCGCGTCGACGTCTTCGACGTGCCGGGCAAGCCGGGCGTCTATCGCGCCACCGTGTTCCTGCGGCCGCACTTCCAGCTCGAAGAGCTGACGGCATCGATCCGCCTGGTCGCCGAGCTGCCGCCGCCGGCGGCCGCCTAAGCACCGGGCGCAAGCAAGGAGAAAGAGGAGCACCTCCATGGCTGGCAATATGTTCCTGAAGCTCGAGACTCCCGACATCACCGGCGAGTCCTCGGACAGCGATCACACCGGCGAGATCCAGGTCCTGTCCTGGAGCCATTCCTTCAACCAGCCGACTTCGCCGACACGCAGCTCGGCAGGCGGCGGCACGGTCGAGCAGGCGAATCACTCCGACTTCAGCTTCACCAAATACGTCGACAGCGCCACCGACGATCTCTTGAAGCAGTGCTGGAGCGGCAAGTTAATCGGCAAAGGCACCTTCACCGCTTACCGCGCCGATGGCGACAACAAGCCGGTCAAATATCTCGAGATCGTGTTGTCCGGCATCATCGTCTCGAATGTCAGCTTCGGCGGCGGCACCGGCGACATTCCGACCGAGACGGTGGCGCTCAACTACGGCAAGGTCGAATACAAGTACATTCCGCAGAAGAAGGACGACGGCACCGCCGACGGCGCCCAGCCGGTGTCGCACGACCTGGTGAAGCAGGAAGTGTCGTAGGCCCGGGTTTGGCTTCGCGGTGAGCGATCCGCGGTTCGTTCCCGGCGCGCCGGCGCCGCTGTTCGAGCGCCTCACCGATCTCGCGCCCGAGGCCGAGACCGAGCGGCAGCCGCTGCGCATGCTGACACCGGCGGCGCTGCGGCAATCGATCGCCCGCGAGCTCGACCGCCTGCTCAACACCCGGGCGCCGGTCGCGGCCGATACCCTTGCCGCCCGCGCGCGCAGTACGATCGACTACGGCATCCCCGACCTCTCGCTGTTCGGTCCCCGCGACCTCGACAGCGAGACGCGGCTGGCGCAGATGGTGCGACAGGCGATCGAGACATACGAGCCGCGGCTTGCGGCTCCGCAAGTTCGCATCGAGCGCAGCGCGGTGCGCAACGGCGCGCTTGTCGTCCATGTCGATGGCGAGCTGCGCCTCGGCACGATGATCGAGCCCGTCTCCTTTGCCGTCGCGGTACACGGCGCGGGCGAGCACCATGGCGAGTGACGGGCTCGACGACATCCTCGCCTATTACCAGCGCGAGCTCGCCTATCTCCGCCAGCGCGGCCTCGATTTCGCGCGGCGCTATCCCAAGGTCGCGAACCGCCTCGACTATGGCGGCGCCGAAGCGCAGGACCCGCATGTCGAGCGCCTGATCGAATCCTTCGCCTTCCTCACCGCGCGCCTCCAACGCAACATCGACAGCGAGTTCCCGGAGATCCCGACCGCGCTGCTCGCCGTGCTCTACCCGCATCTGGTGGCGCCGGTGCCGGCGATGGCGATCGCGCAATTCTCGGTCGACGCGGCGCAGGCGCGCGCGGCGCAAGGCTTTCTCATTCCGCGCCAGACCGCGGTCTTCGCCGAGACCGCCGGGCCGCAGCGCGACCGGCTCACCTGCCGCTTCCGCACCGGCTATCCGGTGATGCTCTGGCCGATCGAGGTCGCAAGCGCCGATCTCGCGCCCGCCGCCGAATACGACTTTCTCGACGCCATGCCCGAGGCCGCCGCGGTGCTGCGGCTCAAGCTGCGCTGCCAGGGGCAATGGAGCTTCGCGGACGTCGTGCCGCCGAGCCTGCGCTTTTTCATCCATGCCGAGCCCGGCATCGCCGGCGCGGCCTACGAGCTGCTGTTCAACGAGCTCATCGGCATTGCGGTGATGCCCGAAGCGAGCAAGGCGCCGAGCGTCCGGCTGCCGGCGGACGCGCTCGCGCCCGTCGGCTTTGCCGCCGAGGAGGGGCTCTTGCCCTATCCCGGCAACGCCCATCTCGGCTACCGCCTCATCCAGGAATATTTCGTCTTCCCGCAGAAGTACCACTTCTTCGAGCTGACGCGGCTGCCGCCCTTCGGGCCGCACCGGTCGGTCGAGCTGCTGTTCCTGCTGCGCGCCAGTCCGCCGCGGCGTCTTGCCATCCATCGCGGCAGTTTCGCGCTCGGCGCGACGCCCATCGTCAATCTCTTCCCCAAGACCACCGAGCCCATCCGTATCGACCAGACCCGAGCCGAGTATCTGCTGGTCCCCGACAACCGCTGGGAGCGCAGCACGGAGATCCATTCGATCCTCAAAGTCTCCGCCACCTCGGATGTCGCCGACGACAGCCGCACCTTCCAGCCCTATTTCTCCTACGATCATCACTCCTCGATGAATCGCGACGGCGCGTTCTGGACGGCGCGGCGCCAGCCTACGGGGCGCGCCGACATGCCGGGCACCGACGTGCTGCTCTCCTTCCTCGATCTCGATTTCACGCCGACCCGGCCGCCGACGCAGACCGTCTTCGCCCACACCCTCGCCACCAACCGCGGCCTTGCCGAGCACATCGCGCCCGAAACGCGGCTCGAGATCGAAGTCGATGCACCGGTCGCCGGCATTTCCTGCCTCACCGCGCCGACGCGCCAGATCGCGCCGCCCTTTGCCGGCGACACGCTGTGGCGGCTCGTCTCGCATCTCTCGCTCAATCAGCTGTCGCTTGGCGATGGCGAACAGGGTTTGGCGGCGCTGCGCGAAATCCTGCGCCTCTATGCGAGCCTCGATGACGGCACCGTCGAGAAGCAGATCCACGGCCTGCGCTCGCTCAAGAGCCGCCCCGTGGTGCGCCGCATCGGCCACGAGGGCTGGCGCGGCTTCTGCCGCGGCATCGAGGTGACGCTCGGCGTCGACGAGACGCTCTATGTCGGCGCCAGCGCCTTCCTCCTCGCCACGGTGCTGAGCCGCTTCTTCGGCCTCTACGCCGCCGCCGACAGCTTCGCCCAACTCGTGCTCACCAGCGCGCAACGCGACGGGATCTGGAAGACATGGCCGCCTTTGGCTGGCGAACGCCTCGTGCTGTAGCCGAGCAGCTCTTCGCCGAGCCCTACCGCTTCGATTTCTTCCAGGCGGTGCATCTGCTCGAGCGGCTCATGCCGCGCGCGCCGCGCGTCGGCGAGACGAGCGGCCTCAGGCCCGAGCCCGTACACTTCCGCTCGAGCCTGATGGCCGCCTTTCCCGCGAGCGAGATCGACCGTCTCGCGCTCGGCGCCCGTCCCGGCGAGCCGCCGGAGATGACGGTAAACTTCATGGGCCTTGCCGGCGGCTTCGGACCGCTGCCGCCGCCGCTCTCCGAGCACGTGCTGGCGCGGGCCCGCCGCGGCGACACGGCGGGGCGGGACTTCCTCGACATCTTCAACCACCGCCTCGTCTCGCTGTTCTACCGCGCCCGCGCCAAGCATCGGCCGAGCCTCGCGCGCGGGACGCCCGACGAGGCCCCGTTCGCGCTTTATCTCTTCGCGCTGATCGGCCTCGCCATGCCGGAGCTGCGGCGGCGGACGGCGTTCCCGGACCGGGCGCTGCTGCATTACGCCGGGCTCCTGGCGCAGCGGCCGCGCAGCCTCCACGGGCTTGAGCGCGTTGTCGCCGATTATTTCGGCGTGCCGGCCAAAGGTCGCTCGCTCGAAGGCCGCTGGCTCGCGATCGACGAGCGCGAGCAGACGCGGCTCGGCCTTTCCGGCCGCAACGCTGGGCTGGGGCAGGGCGCAGTGCTCGGCCGGCGCGCCTGGGACCAGCAGGCCGGCCTCCGCTTCGTCCTCGGCCCGCTCAGCTTCGTGCAATTCGGCGAGTTCCTCCCCGACGGCAATGGCCATCGCCGCTTGCTGGCGCTCATCGGCTTCTACGCCGAGACGCCGATCGAGCCCGAGTTGCGCCTCGTGCTCCGCCGCGACGAGATCCCGGGGAGTCGCCTCGGCCGGCAGCATGGCGCGAAGCTCGGCTGGACCAGTTTCCTGACGACGCGCGCCGCCACAGCGCACGCCGAAGTCGCTCTGCGCCCGGGCGTGGCACAGCCGAGCGGTTGAGTTGCCTCCGACAAGCGAACGTGTTAAGAGATTCGCCGTCTCGCTTGGAGATAGTGGGACGATGAGCCCGCCGCGCAAAGTGCCGCCACCGCCCGTTCCGCCGCCGCGCCTTCCGGCCGTGGCGCAGCCGCGCGCCGGCGGCTACCAGATCACTGTCGGCTCCTATCTGCATCGGGGACCCGGTGCGCAGAACCTGCCGCCGGACCTCGCCGGCCACAGCTTCGTTGCGATTCAGGAGCCGAGCGGCCGGCGTCAGGCCTTTGGCTTCTCGCCGGCGCAATACCAGCGCTACGATCCGCGGCGCGACTTGCCGAAGCTGACGGCGGGTGTCAAAGGCCGGGTCCACAGCGACGACACTGCCTTCGCCAAGCCGGGGCTGCGCACCCGCAGCTTCGAGGTGAGCGCCGAGCAGGCGCGCGCTGCGCTCGCCAAGGTGGCCGAGTACCAGACGCGGACGCCCGATTTCAGCCTGACGCGGCGGCAATGCTCGACCTTCACCGGTGATGTGCTGCGCGCCGCGAAGATCGACGCTTTCCCGGGCGCCGGCGTGCGCCGGCCGCAGCAGGTCTATGCGCAGCTGGGGCAGCCTGCACCGAAGCTGCCGCGACGCTGAGAGGAGGCGAGATGAGCTCCGTCCGCGTGATCCAAGGCTATTTCCCCGGCGGCCGGCCGCGGCTCGTGGCGCCACCGGCGACGGCGCAGCGCAAGCCGGCGCAGCCGCAGCGGCACGGGAACGCCATGCCGCTGCCCGATACCTTGCAGCATGTCGCCCGCGGCGGCACCGGTCGGCCGCTGCCGGAGGGAGTGCAGCAGAAGATGGAATCCTTCTTCGGCGCGAGCTTCGCCGATGTCCGCGTCCATGTCGGGCCGGAAGCCCCGGCGATCGGCGCGCTCGCCTTCACCTTGGGCTCGGATATCTACTTCGCGCCCGGGCAATACGATCCCGGCAGCTCCCGCGGCCAGCAGCTCCTCGGCCATGAGCTGACGCATGTCGTGCAGCAGCGGCAGGGCAGGGTGCGCAATCCTTTCGGCGCCGGCATCGCCGTCGTGCAGGACCCGGGGCTCGAAGCGGAAGCCGACCGTATGGGCCAGCGTGCCGCTGGGCACACCGTGGCGGGCGGAAGCGGCGTCGCGCCAAGATGACGGTGCCGCGCCGGTTCGGCGCGCGGGTCACCGTGCCGCCGGCGAAGCAATCACCGGGACCGCCGCCGCGTCCCCATCTTGCGTCCGCGCGCCAGGTCGCGCCGGCCGCTCGGCCGTCGACCGTCGCCGCGCCGACAGTGCAGCCGCGATCGCCTCAACGGATCTCTGCGCCGCCGGAAAAACCTGCGGGGCGCCGCGCGACACCATCTCCACCGGCACTTCGATCTCCGCCGGCCGCGCGGGTTGCTGGCGCGGCTCTGCCGGCCGGCCGGCTCACATCCCATCCGGTATCCTCGCGATCAGGCATCCCCCATCCGCAAATACCACCGCCCGCCACGCGCTTCGCCGGCGCTCAGGCGCAAGTTCCGGCGAGGCGCTCGGTGCTTGCGGGGCGAGTTGCGGCGCAAACGAAGCCGGCCGGCGTCGCGCAAGCGATGGAGGATATCGCCGCCAAGCTCCGCCAGGAGATCAGCAGTAGCTTTACCAAGACCTACCACCTTGAGGTGACCTACGGCGCCTATGTGCTGCACGCGGATTGGGGGCCGAGCACCCGAAATCCGAAAGAGTTCAAGGGTGAGATCACCTGCTCGAAAGACTCGACCCGCGTGGATGGGGAGATGAGCTTCGACGTGTTTCCGATCAGCGGGGCGCCGACCTTCTATATGCTGAAGGAGCAGAAACCGGAGATCGACGGCGGCAAGCTTTGCGCCGAGGTCGGCTATGTCGAGAACTCTTCGAAGAAGTCCGGGGTCGGCAGCGCCTGCGTCTACATGCTGACCTTGATCGCCGAAAAGCATAATGCGCCTTACATCATGATCTCGTCGTCGATCGTCGACCAATTCTACGAGAAGGTCGGCTGCGAGACCTTCGACGACCGCTGCAACGATCTGTTCGGCCTCACGCCGACGGTGAAGACGCAGGCGCAGTCCCACATGAAATGAACCGGCCTCGGCCGGTCGCCTCCGCGCGTTGCCGGCAGCAAGCGCTGGCGACGCACGTGGCGGCGCGGGTTGCTCCACCGGCGGATCGGACGAGGGCGATCGGTCGCACGCCCTACCCGCCAGTGACCTTCACCTGCAGCGCTGATACCGGAGCGAAATCGGCGTCGAGACGTTTGGCCTCGGCCAGGCAGAACGCCGCGTCGGCCGCGTTGCCGAGCGCCGCGTGGCAGAGCGCCATGTTCCAGAAGGTCGCGGCATCGTCGCCATAATACTGCCGCGAGCGGCAATAGAGCGCCAAGCCGCCGCCGTAATTCCCGAGGCTGTAGCTCAACATCGCGAACTCGAACAACAGGTCGCGTGGTTCGCCCAGGTGATAGTAGTTGGCCGCCGCGCGCTCGATCGCCCGCGCGAGCTCCTGCCGCTGTACTTCGCTTGCGTTGTCCAACTTCTCCCAGAGCGCCGGCAGGCAGTCGCGCAGCACGCGCGGGTCGAAGGCACTCAGGCGCACCAGCGCGAGAAGCTGCGCGATATCGAGCGGACCGGGCTGCTCGCGCAGGCCGCGGCACAACGTATAGAAATCATCGGGACCGAAATGTTCGATCGCCTGGTCGAAGGCGAGGCACGTCTCACCGTACCGGCCGCCCAGAAGAAAGGCGGAAACCGCGAGATTGGCGTGCCGGTATGCCGTGGTGAGCACCTCGCCGCCGGATTTCACCACGTATTCGGCGATCGCATGATAATTGACCGGCAGCGAGAAGCTGCCATGGACCGCCATGCCGATACCATGGCCTCGGGAGAGGTCGTCGTCGCGCTGCTGGCCGCGATCGGCCGTGAGCAGCAGCAGCCGTCCGTCGGCGAGGCGCGTCAGCCGGTCGAGGCAGCCTAGCGCGCCCGCGGGGAAGAGCACGGTGCAGCCGTCGAGGCTCTGCGCATAATCGTCGAGAATGGCGTTGTAGAGCGCTTCGGAATAAGGCGGTCCGGCGAGCGGTTGGTCGCTGTAGCTGCACTCGAGCCGGGCGATCGCCTCGGGATCGTCGAGATCGGGGTCCGCTCGGTCGGCGCTGAGCGAGATGCGGTGCTCCATGATGGCGCCGTCGCGGAAGGAGAAGGCGTCCTGCGAAATGCCGTCGAAGACGTAATTGGCGATCACCACCGGCGGCTGGGCGAGCGCGCCGGCAGCCAGGGTGATTCCGGCGGTCTCGAGGCGGAGCGCCTCGCCGCATTCGGCGTCGAAGAGTGCGACATCGATCACCCCCGCCTCGCGCAGCGGCGCCAGCGCCTCATGCCGGCGCCAGAAGGCGAGGTTCGCTTCGGTGAAATCGGTCATGACATAGCGGAAGGGCACCGTCGCGAGCGGTGACAGCGCGAGCAGCGCGCGGAACTGCGTGACGAAGAAGAAGGCGAATCGGCCGCTGCCGGCGCCGAGTTCGATCACGGTGAAAGGCGCGGCCGCGTCGAATTGCGCACCCTGGGCCACGAGGTCGCGCAGGAAGCCCAGCGTCACCTCGGCATAGGCGCGCGCCAGCGCCGGATTGTTGGTGACATAGTAAGGCACGGTTCCGCTGCGCCAGGCGTCGATCCCCTGGCGTGCGAAGAAGCGCCGCTGCGCCGTCCAGAGCAGGGACTGCGAAAGCCGCATCTCCCGCTCGATGACGAAGCGCGGCGCCGGCGGCGCGTCCGGCACTTCCCCCGTCATCGTCGGCGACCCTCGTCCGGTGCGGCGGGCTCGCATCCGCGAAGGTTCTTGCCCATCCTCGCTGCTCCTCGATCGAGCGGCGGATTCGATCTGATCCCGCACGACCATACCGCCTTTCGACCGCGGACGACATGCCATGAGCGCGAGCAAAACGCGCCTGCGTGGCAATTTCGCGCAGGCCCCGCTTCCCCGCAAATGATATGGTGCAACCGCCGGCTCATTCATTGCGAGACCCGCCATTCGCGCCCCCGTCTTGCCTCCGCTGCGACTTGCGCCATGAGTACGCGTGACGGGAAGGGGGAAGGCCGGTCGACGCGGCGGATCGCCGCGACTCTCAACGTCGATGTCGTCGGGCAGGACCGGCGCGGTGAGGCGGTGCCGCTCTCCGGCGCCATTGGCGCCTGCACCCCCTACGAGCCGCCCAAGGCGCGCGAGCGCCGCAGCGCGGGCGAGCTCGGGCCCTCCCGCGATGCCAAGCGCCCGCGGAGAGAGTCTGCCCGCCCTGCCAGTGCCGTGGCTTCGACCGGCGAGGCGGACGTCCCGGCGGGCTCCGCCAGCGCCGATCGCGGCGCAGAGCGGCCCGCCGCGATCCCGACGTCGCTTGCCGCG
>DASQSR010000060.1:0-16368 GCA_035642295.1 Allostellaceae bacterium
CCGCGCGGGCCCAGCTGCTCGCGCCACTGGTGCATGATGGCGAGGGCGACCTCGGGCTCGACCTGTGGCCGGCCGCCGACGATGCCGCGGAACGGATTGAAATAATAGTCGATGCGCGTGGTCCGCCAGAGCGCGTAATCCTTGGCCGATTGCGCGAGACAGTCGCGCTCGGCGTCGCTGTCGAAGCCGGCCTCGATGAGGTGCTGGAGCGAGAGGGGATCGGCGGGAAGGAGGAAGGGCTCGTCGGTGATCGAGGCGCAGGAGGTGTTCGAGACTTCGCGGATGAGCGGCTCGCTGTCATATTTGCGGGCGAGGCGCTCCTGCAGCGAGCGCCAGGCGTCGCGGTAGGGCGCGGTCCAGAACCGGCCGATGGTAATCGGCATGTCCAAATGCAGGACCGAGACCGGCGCACCGCCGAGGCGCTTGGCCCAGTCCGGCGCATTGGGCCCGCCCCAGACGCGCAGATGCACGGCAAGCGGCGTTGCGGGGTACTTCGCATTGTAGGCCCGCACCGCGGCGAGCGGCTGGTCGATGGCGCCGGCATCGAGCCTGCCCGGCGCAGGCTCGAGCTCCGCCCAGGTAACGTTGACGACGACGCCGGCGAAGATGCCGGGCCGCGCCAAGAGATCCGCCAGCGAATTGTCGGGAACGCCGCCATCCCTACGGTGAAAGGCGATGTTGCCCATGGAGACCAGCCCCTGCAGCGCGGGCTTCAGCGCGGGTTGCGCCGCGGCCTCGCCGCCGCGCAGCGCCGCCATCCCCGCCAACAGGATCACCGCCGAGCGCAGCGACTTCACCTTCGATCTCCTCTCGCGACCGCCGCGCGCCGCCGGCGGGGCCGATCGCGGTCAATAGCCGAAGAACCGGAGCTCGTCGGCCAGCGCGGTATTGAGAGTGTCGATCACGCCGGCCGAGAGCTTCTCGCGATGGTCACCGGGCGTGACGCGGCGCACGAACTCGGTCGGCCGCTCCTCGAAAGGCACGACATCGGCCCAGCCGAGGATGTGCTTTTTCCGGTCCTCGTCCAGCGTCCAGCCGAAGAAGTCGCAGATGTCGGCGATGAGGCGCGCCTTCTCGAAAATGACATCCTCGTAGCGGAACAGCAGGCAGTTGGGGTCGTCCTTCATCGCCGCATATTCCTTGAGCACGCGTTTCAGCGACGGCGCCATGCTCAGCACGTAATCATCGATCGAGGTCGAATGCGCCCGCTCGCGCAAGGCGAGCATGTCGTTCTTCGATTTACCGGCGGCCGGAATCGAATGCGAGTAAGCGTTGGAAAAATACTCGCTCACCAGGGCGTCGCGGGGATCGCGCACCAGCAGCACCTTGAACCCACGCTGAAACAGCGGCGCGGCGGCGAAACAGAGCGGGAAGTTCCGGAAGCCGCCATAGACGTGTCCCCGTCGCAGGATGCGGCAGAGCCGCCGGTCCTCCTGCCAGTCGCGAACGGTGAAGCCGGCGGCGAACAGCTTGCCGGCGACGTCGATGTAGGCGAGGTTGTTCGCCGTCGCCATCTCGTCGACCATGCTGTTGAGGAGCGAGCTGCCGGATTTTCGGACGCCGAGCACGAAATAGGCTTTGCCTTTGCCCTCGCCATCCACCGCAAACTCGACGCGCTCCCGGTAGTTCACGATTTCTGCGGCCACGCTCGCTCCCTCCCCCTCAATTTTTATTGGCTATACGATAGAGCCGCAATGCGGCTTTCGGCCCGATGTGATGCGACAGTTTGTGCCAGTAGCTGTACCACAGCCGGCAGATCGCGCCCGGGTAGGCCGGGTCCCAGGGCTTCGGACGGTCCAGGAAGTGGATGATGACGCCATCGGCGACGTCGCCGTCGCCGTCCGGCTTGACGAAGTAGTTGTAGGCGTGGCGCAGCGGCGCGCTGCTGCTGCGGAAGCCGATGTTGAGCGCGCATTGGTCCTGGAAGAAGAGCTTGGTCTCGGGATTGGCGATGGCGGCGATGGTGTCGTCGATGCGCCCCCCGACGTCGCGATGGGTGAAGTCGAGATAGAGGACACCGGAGTTGAAGTAGCTGCCGGGCTGCAGCTCGTGGGCGCGCGAGGCCATGACCACCTCGGGCCGCAGCTCCTCCTGCCGCGCCATCAGCGGCCGGCCTGATTTGAGCCAGAACAGCTTTTCGAGGCCGCCGAGCACGACCGTATCGGAATCGATGTAGAGGGCGCGCTTGAAGCGGCGCAGCTGCAGCAGGTAGCGCGCGGCGTAGATGCGGTAATAGGCGGCGTCGGCGAGCGCATGGCCGCCGGTGAACATGCCATAGCGCACCATCAGCTTGGTGCCGCTCGGGATGATCGCGGCGCTGCCGAGCACGGTGATGCCGACCTCGAGCCCGGCGCCGAGCGCCATCACCAGCTCGCTCGCGTAGTCGACGAGGGCGTCGTCGACGACAACGAAGATCGAGACGTCGTCCATCAGATCGCGGTTGTTCTCGACCAGCGAGGTGATCGCCACCAACGTCGCGCAGAAATATCCCTCGTTGGTGCAGAAATAGACGGCGTAGTCCTTGGAGAAGATCTCGTCCTGCTCGCCGCGCAGCACGCGCATCTTGAAAAACAGCCGATGCTGCAGCGCGTCCGACTGCGCGATGTTCGGGTCGTGGTAGAACTCCTCGAGCATGGAGTCGTTGTGCACCATGTCTTCCATGACCAGGGTGCGCAGCCGCCGCAGCGAGAGATTGTTCTCCCATCCGTCGATGCGCTCGATCTCGGTCAGGGCCGAGATGTGCGAGCCGGTCCTGCGGATGGCGCGGAACAGGATGTATCCGGTCTGGGCATAGTCGAAGCCGTCCGCCAGGCGGCCGATGCCGAGTTCGTAGAGGTCGCGCCAGGCGTTCTTCTCGGCGTAGAAGCGCAGCACCGGCGCGATGAACTCGGCGGGCAGCGCCGCGACCGGCTCGAGCGACTGGAGCGCCTCTAGCGCCTGAGCGAGGTTCGCGGTGAAGCAGCAATATTCGAAGCGCTTCACCCGCAGCGGCAGAGTGCGCGCGAATTCCTCCTCGGGGATCTGCTCCAGCAGCTCGCGCGCCTTGTCCCACGCCTGCGTCGCGAAGGCGATGTTCAGCCGGCAGAGCCTGATCTCGACCGGCTCGCCGAAGCGGGTGGTGTAGATCCCGATCAGCTTCTCGGCGAGCGGATAGTCGCGCTCCGTGTAGCTGACGGCGAAGATGGCATCGAGCAGCTCACGCACGAGGCTGCCGGCGAGGTTCAGCTTGCCCGCATCCAGCGCATCGCAAAACGCCGCATAGCGCCGGCCATGGAGCAAGTGCACGGCGCGGAGATCGGCGGCGGCTTCCGCTGGGAAATTGGCCGCGGTCGCTTGCAGCCATTCATCTGCTTCGGCCGAGCGCCCGGTCTTGTGCAGCGCGATGAGGTAGTCGCGGGTGAAATGCGGATTGGCGGGATCGCGGCGCGAAATCTGCGACAGCGCGGCAACCGCGTCTTCCAACCGGCCGACGGCGACATAGGCGGTGGCGAGCGATCTCAGCCCCCAATCGTTGGGCGGCTCTCCCTTCGGCCAGTCCTCGAGGATAGCGATCGCCTCGTCGAAGCGCTGCAGCGCAATGCGCCGCTCGCCTCGCCGGGTTTGCATCAGAGAGTCCGTATATCCCTTTTCATAGAGACGCTCATAGACCTGCCAGGCGACCTCGCGGCTCTGACGCTCGTAGATATAGTGCGCGGCCGTATTGAGGGCGCGGATGTGGGCCTCGCCGAGCTCGATTTCCTCGGCGGCGAGAAACCCCTTGAGGCCGTGCTCGATGCTGGGAATGTCGCCGGCCGCCACTCCGCATTGCGCCAGCTCGTAAAAGCTCCAGGCGAAGGACGGCGCGAGCTCGCCGACGCGCCGATACATGCGAATGGCGCGCTCCAGGTCCCCTGCCGATTGCGCCAGGCGGCCGAGCTGAAAGAACGGCCAGTGGGAGTCGGGATCGCTCTCCGCGGCGTGGGCGTAGAGCTTTTGCGCGAGCTCGGTCTCTCCGGCGACGAAGGTCAATTCCGCCCAGGCGTGAACGAGCGACAGGTCGACGGTCGCGAGGTCGGACGGCACCGGCTGCTGCCGCAGCATCCGGAGCGCCGCAGACCGGTCGCCGTCCGACGCGATGCGCCGCGCCGCCGAGACAAGATGCTGTTCGATGCCGCTCTGCACGGTCGTTGCAAGGCGGGCTCACCGAGACCGCCTTCGCCTCCACTTCGCTGTGCGCATCGCGTTCATGCGTTTCCGACGGTCAATGCGGCAAAGAAAAACCAGATATGCAGCGGCTTCGCTGTCGAGCGGCGCGAATGCTTACGAAAGGTGCAGCCACCCACTGCAATTACAGTGGACCGGTAAGCGAGCATTACTCGCCGACTCCATAAAATATGAAAACGCTTATGCGACGCAAGGACATAATACTGTCATGTTGCGTCCTGCCCGCGACGGCGTTGCCGCAACCGGGAGCGGCGCGGCGGGCGCAGCGGCGCGCCTCATTTCGCGGCGAAAGCGCTCGTCAGGCAGTCCAGCGCCGCGTGCACGACCGGCGAGCTCGGATCCTTGAAGGCCTGCAGCAGGCCCATATGGGAGAGGCCGGGAAACTCGGCCTCGGTCATCGGCAGGTGATGGTCGCGAAGCGCCGCGGAAAATCCGTCGGCCTCGCGGACGAAGCGCGGGGTGGTCTCGTGCAGCACGCAGAAGCGCGGATGCACGCTCATGCTGGGGACGAGCGCCATCGGCGATTCCTGCCGCCACACCGCGGGGTCATTGCCGAAGACCGGACGCAGGCGCGAATTGGGGCTGCGCCCGACATCGGCGGTGATGTCGAAGACGCCGTCGAGCGGCATGACGACAGCGAGACGATTGAGGTCGAGACCGGCGGCCTGCGCGAAATGCGGATTGGTCGCGACCAGCGCCACCAGATGGCCGCCGGAGGAATGTCCGACGAGCGCGAAGCGGCGCGGGTCGATGCCGTAGGCGTCGGCATGGGCGAGAAGGAAAGCCGCCGCTTGCGCCACATCCGTCGCTTCGTCCTCGACCGTGCCATTGGGATAGAGACGATAATCGAGCGAGGCGAAGACGTAGCCGGCGTCGGTGAAGCGCGCCGCCAGGAGCCGACCGGCGGCTTTGTCACCGTGCTGCCAGCCGCCGCCATGAACGAAGATGACGACGGGATGAGCCCCTGGTGCAGCGGGGTGGTAGAGATCGAGACGATCGGCCGCATTGCCCGGGCTGTACGCAATGTTCTGCTGAACCCGCGGCGCGGCAACGGCGCTCGCGGGCGCAAGCACGGTGCCGACCGCCAGCACCGCAAGGCCGAGCGCGACAATCCCGCGCGCGGCGAACGACACCCTCCAGCTCAAGCGCATGCCGATATCACCCCAACCCCAATCGCCCCGTTTCGCCTTCCGGCCGGCCCGCGGCGGCATTGCCGAGCGGCAGCGCCGGGGCGTCATAAGCCGCCGCGTCGGCGCGCTCGCCCGCGCCCTCGGCGCGGACCCGCGCCATGATGTGCTCGTAGACCCGGAAATAGACCATCCGGTCGAAATGGTTGAGGCCCTGGACTTCGGCCTCGCTCCTGACGAACTCGCGGATGTCGAGCAGCTCCACATTCGGGAAGTCCTGCGCCACCTGCCGGGTCCAGGTGTTGAACTCGACCTTGGAACGCAGCACGCGCTCGACGCCTTCGACGTTCCGCCGATCATTGGGCAGCAGAATGAAGACCTTGGTGTCGGGCGACGCGCGGTCGAGGATGACGCGGAGGTTCTCTTTGAACAGCGCCTCGGAAATGACGCCATCGTGGCGAAAGTTGCGGCGCAGGTGATTGACCTTCTCCCGCACCGCCGGATCGAGCTCCTTCAGCTCCTCGTGCGAGAGCTGCGTGAGATCGCGCCCGGCAAGGTTGCGAGGGACCGCGATGGCGCTCGGCAGGGTGACGCCGAGCTGACGGTGCCGATAGACGGGAATGACGGCGTCGGTCCAGAAGCTGAGCAGCCAGACGGCACGCGCGCCATTGGGCGGCGCGACCAGGACGGTGTCGAAATCCGTGGGCTCGTAGCCCAGCGGACGCACCGCTTCCAAGGCTTCCGCCGACAGGCCCTCGATGCCGTAGCGGGCGAACATCGAGTGATCGAGGCGGATGATGGCGCCGTCGCGCACGGTATTGAACTCGCGCGTGACGCGTTCGGCGACGATGTCGAAATAGTGCGCGACGGCGTGGAGATCGCAGGCGCCGCGCGCCACGACCCCGTCGAGCACACGCGGCTCGGCGGCGCCCGCGGCTTCGGCGCCGGGTCCGGCGGCGGTGATCCAGTCGATCGTGCGGCGATCGTTGACGACGTCGGTCAGCACTTCGCCCACGACGGTGAGCCGCGGGCGCCCGAGGCGCTGATAGAGCCAGCTCTCGACGCCCATGTTGAGGATCCGGCAGGAGAAGCAGTAATGCAGCAGGCGCAGCTCGGCGCCGCCGCTCTGCATGATATAGATGCCGCAATAGCCGTAATCGCCGTAGCGGTCCTGCACGCGCACGAGGCCCGCCTGCACCGAGAAGGTGGCAAGGATGCGGCGCAGCTCGGTGCGCGCCGCCTCGGGATCCTCGGGCAAGCGGAGTTTGGTGAAATTGAGCTGATTGGTGCGATTGATGAGCTCGACCGCGCGGTCGATGTTCGCCTCCAGATCATGATCGAGCGTGACGCGGATGCCGCTCGAACGGAGGAATTCGGTGTTGTCGCTGCCGGCCGCCGTTTCGTCGGTCTTGCGCCGCTCGAGCAGCTTGTACTGCTGCAGCCGCTTCAATTCGGCGTCGTTCTTCCCCTTGAACAGCGGGCTGCCGAGAATCTGCGGAATGAACGTCTGGTCGACGACCTGCAGGTCGGGCACGAAATGCTTCGCTTCCGCCAGGTTCATCGGATTGTCGTCGATGAACATGATGGTCGGCGCGCGCAGCTGCACCGTGTCGACCAGCGCCTGGAGGCGCGGCCCCTTCGGCTCCCAATTGATGCTGGGGAAGATGAAATAGTCCCAGATCCCCTGCTCGACGAGAACCGCCTTCACCCGTTCGAAATCGTTCTTCGAGCAGATGGAGCTCATGATGCCGCGGCGGCAGAGCTCGATGACGAGATCGTGGACGTCGCGCTGATAACGGATGCCGCCTTCGGTCAGCGTCCCCTGCCAGAAGGTTTCGTCGAGATCCCAGACAACCAATCTTACGGGTTCGACAGCCATCGAAGGATCTCCTCGTCTTCGGCGATGTCGCGTCGCGCGACGATATCAAAGGCTCCAAAACCTGTCCACACGAAGCGCCCGATCTTGCCGCGCGTGCGGCACAGAAACGCGCGTCTCATGCAGCTTGCCGAGCGTCACGCATTCGTCACCACGCAACGCCGCGATTGCGCAGTTGCGCGGCCGGCGGCGCGCGCCGCGGCATAAAGCAAAAAGAAGTGCTCTGGTTTTTTGGCGATCGATGGCGAATTTCTTTCGCCGATCGATCGCCCCACTCGCGCGTCGGCACGCAACAACGCCTTCTCTCCGATGCGCGCCACGCATCGCATCGGATCGCTCTCCGGCCGCTCCCGCGCTGAGCGGAACCGCCGGCGATGCGCGCTCAGGCCTTCTTTCTGGCCGGCCTGAGCTTTTCTCCCACCACCTGCCGCTCGGCAGTCAGCGCCTTGAGCTCGGCTCGCAGCGCGTTGTGATGATGGGAGAGATAAACGCCGCGCTCGCGAACGGCCTTCTGCTGCGAGGCATCGAGCGCCGCGACGTTCTTGAGTTTCTCGGAGATGGTTTTCCTTTCATCTCCGATCACCTTGATCTCTTCGCGCACCTTCGGCATGCGCACCTGCAGGTACACCTTGCGACTACGAAGCGCTTTGGCTTCGCCGCCGGCAGCCTCCTTCGCGCCGGTTTTTTTTGCTTCGGCCATCGTAACCATCTCCGTCATGTCAAAAATTCTGGCAAGGGTGCTTCGCAAAAATTTGCCGTGCGCAACCTATAAAATTTTGCGGTGCACGGCAACAAAATGTTTGAACTCTACGCCCGATTGGCACTACACCACTGCATGCCGTCAGCACATCGTGCAGAAGCCGGAGCCGTGGTTGCGCGCCGCGCAGCAGCGCTGAAAAATCAGCGCGACGTGCCTTATTTGCACGCATCGCCCGAACAGAAATTGGATCTTGTTTTCGATTTGCAATCTGACCGTCACGTCATTGTCTTTATTCACGGCGGCGCCTGGCAGGGGGGCGACAAGCGCGCCGGGCGACTTATCCAGGACACGTTCCTGCGCGCCGGCTATGCCTTCGCTTCGATCAATTATCGCCTCGCGCCCGGCGCGCGGGTGAGCGAAGCGGCATCGGACGTCGCCGCCGCCGTCGCGCATCTCGTTGAAAACGCGGGGTGCTATCGGCTGAGGCAGGATCGCGTCATCCTCCTCGGCCACTCCGCCGGCGCGCAGCTCGCGGCGTTGGTGACGACCGATCACACCTATCTTGAGGCCGTTGGCGTCGCGCCGCGGCTCCTGCCGCTGGTCGTGCTGCTTGACGGCGCGGCGCTGGATGCCGAGCAGGAGATGGCGCGACCGGGGGCGCGGCGCAGCTATGGAGCCGCTTTCGGCGACCAACCGGCGATGTGGCGGCGCGTGTCGCCGATCCGGTTCGCGATTGAGACGAAATTATTGCCGTATTTTTGCATTTATTTTGCGGCGGATAATCTTTTGTCGCGGCGGCGGGCTCTTCCTTTCGCTCGCGCCGTCGCCGAGAATGGTGCCGAGGTGCGGCTCCGAGGTTTTGCGGGAAAGACGCACGGCGACATGTTTCGCGATCTGGCAAACGCCGACGATCCGCTCAGCGCGGAGGTGGTGGCCGCGCTGAGCGCGGTTTGTCCGGTTGCGCATGGCGCGGGTGATTGACGATCGGAGAGGCGATGTTCCGCAGCGAGACGTTTCCCGAATTCGTTTTCCTCGGCGACGACGGCGAGGAGCGCCGCGTCGACCTTGGCGCGATGATGCACCGCATCCGCGCCGTCGCGGCGCTGATCGGGCAGAAGGTCGCGCCGCATTCGACCGTCGGCCTCATGTATCCCTCGGGCCCGGAGCTGGTGATCAATTGGCTCGCCTGCCTTGCCGCCGACACGCGCCCGCTGGTGATGCAATATCCGACCAAGAAGCAGAGCCGCGCCTACTGGATCGATTCGGTCAAAAACACCATCGAGGTCGCCCAGGTGGCGGCGGTCCTCTGCGACGAATATTGCGCCAATCTCGGCCTGCGCGGCATGGTCGGCGCGATCAGCCAGGCGACGCTGGACGAGCTGCCGGACGGAAGCGCCGCGCCGCTTACCCTCGATGACTTCGCCATCATCCAGCTGTCTTCCGGTACCACGGGCTATCGCAAGGCGGTGAAGTTCGATAGCGCGGCGTTGCGCCGGCATGTCAGCGACTTCAATGAGGCGCTGCAGCTCGGCCCGGGCGACCGGATCGTCTCCTGGCTGCCGCTCTATCATGACATGGGGTACGTCGCCTGCTTCGTCATGCCGCTGATGCTCGGCATCGAGGTCGTGATGATGGACCCCATGACCTGGATCAGGAAACCCGAGCTGCTGTACGACGCAATCGAGCGGCACCGCGGCACCGTTTGCTACATGCCGAATTTCGGCTTCGAGGTCATGTCGCGCTGCGCGCCCAGGGACCTTTCGAGCATGCGCTGGTGGATTTCCTGCTCGGAGCCGGTTTCGGGCGATACGGCGCGGAAGTTCCTGCGGTCGTCGGGAGCTGCGCCCGAGAGCTTCGCGCCCTGCTACGCGATGGCTGAGAACATCTTTGCCGTTTCGATCCGGCGCGGCCTCGAGACCAGAACCATCGACATGGCGAGCGTCGTTTCCTGCGGCGCGCCGATCGCCAATGTCGAGGTGAAGATCGTCGATCATCAGATCTGGGTGAAGAGTCCGAGCTCGCTCGAGGCATATCTCGGCGGCGAGGACATTCGCGACGCCGAGGGTTTCTACCCGACCGGCGATCTCGGCGAGATCATCGACGGCGAACTCTATGTCACCGGGCGGATGCAGGACCTGCTCATCCAGGCCGGCCGCAAATACATGCTCTCCGATGTCGATCTCGTCCTGAACCGCCTCTACCCCGACATCCGCGGCCGGGCGGCGGCGATCCAGCTCTATGACGAGAGGCTGGGCACGCAGAAGCCGGTGGTTCTGATCGAGCACCCCGACTTCTTCCAACGCGCCGACCAGGCCGACATCGCCGACGCGCTCAAATCGGCGATCGGCCTCGACCAGATCGACGTTCATTTCGTCCCACCCCGCTTCCTGACGAAGACCTCGTCGGGGAAGTTCAACCGCCGCAAATCGGCGGAGAGCTGGTCGCTGTTCCGGAAAGCCGCCGACGGCGCGCGCACCCGCACCGACGATCCCCTGGCCGAGCTGCACGCCTCGTTCCCGAACGTCGACTGGCAGCTGCCGGTGGCGGAGGTGCTCGATTCCCTGTCGCTTACCGTGCTGCGCATCATTCTCGGCGCTACGCCCGTCCGCTATGACGGCACCCTGACGCTGTCGGCGATCGCCGCGGCGCTGAAGAAAGGCGCGCCCCGGGCGCGGGCGAAGCCGGCCGAAGCGATCCGCATCGTCTCGCTTGCCGACCGCCGGGTGCTGCGCGACGTCGAGGAAGAGCATGTCGATCGGCTGAGCCGGCGGCTCGGCTGCCCGGTGACGCTGGAGCATATCTGTCTGCCGCCGTCGCCGGTGGTGCTCTCCGATCTCATCTTTCACGACTATTTTCAGCCGCGACTGTCGCAGGACGATTTCAACGGCGTCACCCGCGCCTTCGCCAAGCTGCGCGAAGCGAGCCTGCTGCTCACCGACGACGTGGCCGAGATGTTCTTTCCGCCGGCGCAGGTCTATGGCGTGCTGTCGCACAATCTCGAGCGCGATCCGAAGGCCGATCTCGTCGGCGTCCGCTGGCAGCGCTATCCGCAATATCACGACCGGCTGCCCCTGACCGTCGTCGCCGGCGCCGACCTGCCGCTCGAGCACCGCACCAACACGCTGGCGCAGCTGAGCGCCTATCTCGGCAAGCCGATCTTCCGGATCGCCACCATCCAGGGCTTCGCCAAGTTCACCGCCGGCTGGGATTATCGCTCGCTGAAGGGCGTCTCGGGCGCGCCCGGCGGCATCGAGGTCATCGACCCCGAGGAGTTCATCGAAAAACTGGCGACATGGATCACGCGGCTGGAGACGCCGCCCGAGCGGCGCCCCGCGCCGGGCGCGGCCAAGCTCGAGATGACGGAGCTGGCGCATTACTGCTCGCATTTCGCCGAGAAGGCCAATGTCGACAAGCTCCTCGCCAAGTTCGACAGCTTCTGCATCGTCGGCCAGACCGCAAGCGTGCCCTATATCCGCAAGGAGCTGGAGCGCCTCGGCAAGAAATTCGTCGAGGTGCGCAGCTATGCGCCGGAAATCCTGCGCACCGTGCCGGAGAAGTTCGACTGTCTTGTGATCTGCGGCTCGCAGGGAAATTTCCAGATCGACGTTCCGGCGGCGGCGATCATGACGGCGCAGCGCAAATGGACGACGCTGCACATCGACGATCCGGAGCTGCGCGACCTCATCTTCACCATCGAAAAGCACAAGGCGCCGCGCAGCGGCACGGACTGGTTCTATCCCTTCGAGATGAACCGGCGCCGGAACGTCGCCGAATTCCAGCAGGTGAGACGGGCCGCCGCCGCCGCGGTGAAACGGCTCCGCGAGGAACAGCGGTCACGCCGTCTCAATCGGCGCGCGCGCCGCGAGGCGCGGCGCGAGTTGCATCAGAGTTGAGGCGGAGGCGCCGGCGGCGCCGTCGACGAGGAGAGTCGCAATGAAGCGGGTTGTGTTCTTGCTGGTCCTGCTGCTGCTGCCGGCGCGTGCGATCGCCGCGGCGGAAACCTGCCCGGCTCCCGCTCAGCCGCCGGCGACGACCGAGGCCGCGATCAAGCGCGGGCACGAGGAGCGCTTTGCCGCGAAGATCGACGGCATCGAAGACCAGCTGCGCAGCCAGTCCTTTCCGGCGATCGCCCTCGGCGATTCCATCATGCAGCGCTGGCCGCACGACATGCTGTCCGAGGCGATGGGCATGGCGACGGTCGACGCCGGCGTCGGCGGCGACACCACGGAATCGACGCTGTGGCGCCTCGACCATATGGACTGGTCGCGGCAATCGCCGCACTTCGTGCTGATCCTGATCGGCACCAATGACGGCGGCCACTTCGGCGGCTGCGACGTCTATTGGGGCATCCGCGCCGTGGTGAGCAAGGCGCATCAGATCTTCCCCAAGGCGAGTCTCATCGTCACCAGCATCCTGCCGCGCGGCGACAACATGCTGCAGCGCGACGCGGACATCAGCACCACGAACAAGGCGTTGCGCGGAGCGGCGGCGACGGCCGGCTTCGATTTTTTCGACGTCCATGACGCGTTTCTCTGCAATCACCAGACCGCGTGCGATCTCGTCGTCCCGCCGACGAACGTCCATCCCACGCGCAAAGGCTACGAACTCATGGGCGGGCGGTTGCACAAATTCGTGGCGAGCCTGCCGCAATGACGGTGGCGCGGCGTCGCGAGGGGATTTTTGCGGGAGCGGGGAGCAGCACATGCATAAGGAGCTGATGGGCGTCACCTTCGAGATCGACGACGCGAAGAGCGGACCGGCCTTTTTCATCCTGGGCATCCGCAAGTCGGGCAGCTCCATGCTGAACCGGGTCGGGCAGCTGCTGTCGCGCTTCAACAGCTACAATTTCGTCGATGTCGCCGGCCGGCTCTTCACCAACAACATCAAGGTCGGCCAGTGGATCCGGGACCCCTCGTTCTCGGAGATCATCTATCCCGGCAACGTCTATGGCGGCTTCAGAAACTGCCCGCTCGGCATCGAGGGCAACGACATCTTCCGGCGCGCGAAGAAAGTGCTGCTGGTGCGCGATCCCCGCGACGCGCTGGTCAGCGAATATTTCTCCAACGCCTACTCGCATTCGCTGCCGCAGACGGGCGAGACCGGGGGCGCGCGCGGCGACCTGCTGCAGCAGCGCCAGGCGGCGCTCGCCACGCCGATCGACGACTATGTTCTGGGACGCGCCAAGATGATGCGGCGCACCGTCGCCGAATATCTGCCGCTGAGCCAGGAGCCGAACACGCTGCTGCTCAAATACGAGGACGTCATCTTCGCCAAGGACGCCATGGTCCAGGACATCGTCGGGCATTTCGGCTGGGTGTGCCGGCCGAAGCAGCTCGAGGCGATCCTCGGCTGGGTGGACGTCAAGCCGCAGCAGGAGAATCCCAAGCAGTTCATTCGCAAGGTCACGCCGGGCGATCACCAGGAAAAGCTGCGCCAGGAGACGATCGACCGGCTCAACGACGAGCTCGCCGATGTGCTGGAGACCTTCGGCTACGCCTGAAGCGCTTGACTCTTTGTTCCCAATGGGACAAATTTGCGCGAAATTGTTCCCAATGGGGCGAGGCAGGAGTGGCCAATTTTTCGAAGGGGACCTTGCTCCGCATCGGCCGGATGCTCGACGGCGGAAGCAAGCGGACGCCGTTGACCAATCTGATGGCGTGGTCGAGGGTCCCGCGAAAGAGCATCTACAACTGGACGCTCGCGCCGGAGGATCCGCAGTATCGGACCATGCCGCCGATTGCCAAGCGCATGGTGGCGCTGCTGGCCTATTTCGCCTTGACCGGCCAGCTCACGGCGCAGCGGCTCGCC
This sequence comes from Allostellaceae bacterium, assembly GCA_035642295.1. Classification (GTDB taxonomy): domain Bacteria; phylum Pseudomonadota; class Alphaproteobacteria; order ATCC43930; family CGMCC-115725; genus DAHUYF01. The sequence goes on from DASQSR010000060.1 coordinate 13,715, forward strand.
GATATCGAGGCGCTCGAAGCGGCGCTGGAGAACGAGGAAGGCTTCAACAAGCTGTCGCGCCGCCTGAGCCGTGTCCTGGCGGCCGGCATCGACCGCGCCGCCGTGCCGGAGGCGGCGCTGGCGGAAGACGAGGAGAGCGGCGCCGAGGCGGCGGAGCGGACCGACCTCGAGATTGCCGAAGCCTCCTGACGCCCGCGCGGGCGCGCGATGGCGCGCCGGCCCGGGTCGTGGCGACGCGTGAAGTTCGGTTGAGCCTGTGCTCTTGAACGGGGGCGCTTCGGACCATCCGGAGCAGCACTGAGTCGGCGGTACCTTTATGCAGGAAAGCAGCAGCACCTTGACGGCGCTTGCCGTGGTCGCCCGGCACTACGGGATCGACGTGCGCAGCGAAGAATTGCGCCGCAACTTTGCGCTCGAGAACGGCGAGCCGAGCGGCGAGCAGCTGGCCGCCATCGGCCGCGATCTCAACCTCGAGATCAAGCCGATGCATCTCTCCTGGGGCGACCTGCCGAAGCTGCGGCGCGTGCTGCCGGCGATCCTGCGCCTCAAGGAAGGCGGCGCCCTGCTGCTCGATGCGGTCAACCACGACAAGAAGACGGGCCAGGTCGCGGTCGTGCGCGACCCCCACCACGGCGCGGACGCCCAGGCGGCGATCGACGAGGCGCAGCTCGCCCAGGTGTGGAGCGGCGAGGTCGTCCTGGTCAAGCGGCACTATGCCTTCGGCGACGAGGAAAGGCCGTTCGGCGTCACCTGGCTCGCGGCGCGGCTGCTCGGCGAGAAGAAGCTGTTCCGCGACATCGCCTTCTCCGCCATCATCAACATCCTCTTCATCCTGACGCCGCCGATCGTCGCCCGTGTCGTCATCGACAAGGTGATGGAGAATCATTCGACGGCGACGCTGATCGCGCTCGGCATCTTCTTCGGCGTCATCCTCATCTTCGAGATGATTCTCATCTATCTGCGCTCGCTCTTCCTCGAGGCGATCGCGGCCCGGGTCGACGGCCGGCTGAACCTCTACATCATGGAGAAGCTGGTCCGGCTGCCGATCGAGTATTTCGAGCGCAACTCGGTGGGGCGCATCACCGCCAAGCTGTTCTCGACCTGGCACATCCGCTACTTCCTCACCGGGCAGCTGTTTCTCACGGTCATCGACCTGGTCACCGCCCTGGTGCTGATCCCGATCCTTTTCGTCATCTCGTGGGAGCTGGCGCTGCTGGTGATGGCCTGGGGGACGATCGTGTTCCTGATCGTGCTTGCCTTCCTCAGGCCGCTCCAGCGTCGCCACCACCTGGTGATCGGCGCGGAGAACGAGAAGGCCGCCTATCTCACCGAGACGATCTACGGCATGCGCACCATCAAGTCGCTGGCGCTCGAAGGCCGGCGGCGCATGGAATGGGATCCGCGCGTCGCCAAGGCGCTCTCCTACCGCTTCGATCTCGGCATGCTGGCGCACCACATGCAGACGATGACGCAGCCTTTCGAGCGCCTCGTCACTTCCGGCTCGATGATCGCCGGCGCCGCCATCTATGTCTATTACGAGCAAATGATGTATCAGACCAGCACGTCGACGACCATGGGCCTTTCCAAAGGCGCCGCTGCGGTCGGCATGCAGACGGCCGGCGCGGCGGCGTCGATCGCGAGCCAGATGCACCCCGGCCTGCTGGTCAGCTTCGTCATTCTCGCCGGCAGCGCGGTCTCGCCGCTGATGCGCGTCGCCAAGCTGGTGCTGGAAATCAGCGAGGTGCGCGCCGCGATCGCCCAGGTCGCGTCGATCGTCAACAATCCCCAGGAGGAGACACGCGCCGGCACCGGCCTCAGGCTGCCGATCCGCGGCAACATCGCCTTCCAGAACGTGCGTTTCCGCTATTCCGCGAGCGCGCCGCTGGCGCTCGACAACGTCTCCTTCACGGTGCCGCCGGGCACGGTGCTCGGCATCATGGGGCGCAGCGGCTCGGGCAAGACGACGGTCACCCGCCTGCTGCAGGGACTCAATCCCAACTACGAGGGCGTCATCAAGGTCGACAGCATGGACCTGCGCGAGATGGACCTGCAGTATCTCAGGACCAATATCGGCGTCGTCGCGCAGGAGAATTTCCTCTTCAGCGGCACCATCCGCGAGAACATCGGCATGGCCCGGCCGGATGCGAGCATGGCCGAGATCGTGCGCGCAGCGCAGCTCGCCGGCGCCGAGGAGTTCATCGAGCGCTTGCCGCGCGGCTACAATACCGAGCTCGCCGAAGGCGCCACCAACCTTTCCGGCGGCCAGCGGCAGCGGATCGCCATCGCCCGCGCCCTGCTGCTCGATCCGGCGGTGCTCATCCTCGACGAAGCGACGAGCGCGCTCGACGCGGAGAGCGAAGCGATCATCAACGCCAATCTCCGCCGCATCGCCGATGGCCGCAGCATCATCTGCGTGTCGCACCGCCTGTCCATGCTGGTCTCGGCGAATGCCATCCTGGTGCTGGAAAAAGGCAAGGTCTACGACATCGGGACCCACGCCGAGCTGCTGCAGCGCTGCGACATCTACCGGCACATGTGGTACGAGCAGAATCGACATATCGAGGCAACCGCGTCTCATGGCCCTATTACCATCGTTCAAGCGGCGCAAGGCTAAGGAGCCGGGCACCGCCCTCGTCCCGCGGCGGCCGAGCGAC
>DASQSR010000061.1:0-13623 GCA_035642295.1 Allostellaceae bacterium
CGAGGGACTCAACAGCCTCGTCCAAGCCGCCAAAGCCAAGGCCAGAGGCTATCGCTCCTACCGAAACCTCTGCGCGATCATCTACCTTCTCGCCGGCAAGCTTCAGTTCCACCTACCCACATGAAACAGCGCAGAACCGAATTTTCCTCATCCTGAGCGCGAGCGCAAGCGGACAACCCGTTCGCTCGCTTTGCGAGCGAACCCTCCGGGGCCGACCGCGAAGCGGTTGGCCGGGTTGTCCGAAGGACGCAGGGCGTTTCTCCCGGTGTTTTATCCTACGCGTTCGTTGGCAGCGAGATCGCTCACCGTGACGCTTGCCCCCTCGCTTGCTATATCTGTCCCGGTCACAAGCGACGGGAGGATGACATGACGGCCTGCATCGTCGGCTGGGCGCATTCCCGCTTCGGCAAGCTCGAGGAGGATCTCGAGCAGCTCATCGTCAAGGTGGCGCTGGACGCGGTCCGCGACGCCGGCATGGAGCCGAAGGACATCGACACGATCTTCCTCGGCACGATGAACGCCGGCTTCCAGCGCCAGGAGTTTCCTTCATCGCTGGTGCTCCAGGCCGATCCCGCCTTCCGCTTCAAGCCGGCAACGCATGTCGAGAATGCCTGCGCCACCGGCTCGGCCGCGATCCATCAGGGCCTCTCCGCCATCGCCGCCAAGCGCGCGCGCAACGTTCTCGTGGTCGGCGTCGAGAAGATGACCGAGGTGACGGGGCCGCAGGTCGGCGAGATCCTGATCAAGGCCTCCTACATCAAGGAGGAGGGCGCTATCGAAGGCGGCTTCGCCGGTGTCTTCGGCCGCATCGCGCAGATGTATTTCCAGCGCTACGGCGACAAGTCCGACGCGCTGGCGCGCATCGCCGCCAAGAACCACAAGAACGGCGCCGTCAATCCGCTGGCACAGCTGCAGAAGGATCTCGGCTACGAGTTCTGCCGCACCGTCTCCGAGAAGAACCCGCTGGTCGCGGGGCCCTTGCGCCGCACCGACTGTTCGCTCGTCTCCGACGGCGCCGCGGCGCTGGTGCTGACCGATGTCGAGACGGCGCTGGCGTCGCCCAAGGCGATCGTCTTCCGCGCCGCCGAGCAGGTGAGCGATTTCCTGCCGCTGAGCCGGCGCGACATCGTCGCCTTCGAAGGCCCCGAGCTCGCCTTCAAGCGCGCCTTCGCCGCGGCGAAGGTGGGGCTCGACGATTTGAGCTTCGCCGAAGTGCATGACTGCTTCACCATCGCCGAACTGCTGATCTACGAGGCGATGGGCCTCGCACCCAAAGGGCAGGGCGAGCGCGCGCTGCTCGAGGGCCGCGTCGACAAGGACGGCAAGCTGCCGATCAACCCGTCGGGCGGGCTCAAGGCGAAAGGCCATCCGGTCGGCGCCACCGGCGTCTCGATGCATGTCCTCGCCTCCATGCAGCTCACCGGCACGGCGGGCGGTATCCAGGTCAAGGAGCCGCGGCTCGGCGCCGTCTTCAACATGGGCGGCGCCGCCGTTGCCAATTACGCCAGCGTGCTCGAGCGGTTGCGCTGAGCGGAGGGGGCGATGAGCGAGATCAAGGCGCTGGTGCTGCGCGAGGCCGAGGGCAAGGTCCGCGCCGCGATCGAGCGCATCGATGAGAGCACGCTACCGCCTGGCGAGGTGACGGTCGCGGTCGAGTATTCGACCCTCAACTACAAGGATGGCCTCGTCCTCAACGGCCTCGGCCGCCTGGTGCGCAGCTATCCGCATGTGCCCGGCATCGATCTCGCCGGCACCGTCGAGCGCTCGGAGGCGGGCGAGGTGAAGCCCGGCGACAAGGTCGTGCTCACCGGCTGGCGCGTCGGCGAGCTCACCTGGGGCGGCTATGCCGAGAAGGCACGGGTCAAGGCCTCGCAGCTGGTGAAGCTGCCCGAAGGGCTCACCACCAAGCGCGCCATGGCGATCGGCACGGCGGGCTTCACCGCCATGCTGGCGGCGATGGCGCTCGAGGAGCACGGCCTCCGCCCTGACAAAGGCGATGTCCTGGTCACCGGCGCTGCCGGCGGCCTCGGCAGCGTTGCCGTGGCCGTGCTGGCGAAGCTCGGATATCGCGTCGTCGCTTCCACCGGGCGGCCCGATCAGCACGCCTATCTCAGCGACCTCGGTGCTGCCGGGTTCATCGACCGCGCCGAGCTGGCGAAGCCGCCATCGCGACCGCTCGACAGCGAGCGTTGGGCCGGCGCTATCGACGCGGTCGGTAGCACCACGCTCGCGACCTTGCTGACGCAGCTCAAATACGGCGCCAGCGTCGCGTCCTGCGGTCTCGCCGGCGGCAACGACCTGCCGACGAGCGTCGTGCCCTTCCTGCTGCGCGGCGTCAATCTTCTCGGCATCGACAGCGTCATGTGCCCGGTGGAGCGTCGCAAGACCGCCTGGTCGCGGCTCGCCCGCGATCTGCCCACGGCAAAGCTCGATGCGCTCACCGAGACGGTGCCGCTCGAGGCGCTGCCGGAGCTCGGGCAGAAGATCCTGAAGGGCGGCGTGCGCGGCCGCGTCGTGGTCGACCTGCGCGGCTAGGAAGGCGAGGGGCCAAGGGGTGCTGTGGTAGCCTTTGGCGACCACCGCGCTCTTTGACATCGTCAAGACAACCTGCAGCCATCCGCCGAGGCGCGAAGGTGATCGGGTCGACATTCTGCGATCGCATGCCTTCCTGCGTTCGCCGAAATTACATTAACGTATTGAATTTGCTTGATTTTTCACTGATGACGGGAGTCAGTGAATCACTCGACGACGAGAGTCATTGTTGTACACCAGTGACTCAGGCCCCTCCCCACACTTTTCGCTTGACGGCGCTGCCGACGGTCCCCCGGCGTGGCCGGCGTCGGCACAATTTTAGAGGAAATTCAGGGAAATCGGCTGCACCTTAACAGAGCGTTATCCCTTCAGCGCGAGCATGCGGCGGAGCTGAAAGCGCAGGCACGCCAGGGATGACCGCCCCCAAGAAATCGTCCGCTGCGATTCTCGTCGTCGACGACGACGAGGTCATGCGCGACTTGCTGCGCCGGGTCTTGGAGCGGTCCGGCTTCAATGTGGTGACCGCGAGCGATGGCCGCGACGGGGTCGAGAGCCTCCGCCGCCACAGTGTCGACGTCACCATCACCGATATCGTGATGCCGGTGATGGACGGCATCGAGATGATCCGCTCGCTGGTCACCGAGCAGCCCGACATCCGGATCATCGCGGTCTCGGGCGTCGATGAGTGGGACAATCATCTGAAGACGGCCCAGCGCCTCGGCGCCAAGGCGGTGCTGAGAAAGCCCGTCAGCAGCCAGGAACTCGTCAGCACCGTGCGCCGCGTGCTCACGGCGAAGAAGTGAGGGCGATGCTGGCGCCGGCGCAGTGGCGGGGCGCGGCCCGCGACCTGTGCGGCCGCGCCGAAACGCTTGCCCCGGGCCCGAGGCGCGCCCAGCTCCTGGCGCTTGCCGACTACTATGACGGCTTCGCCGAGGATCTCGAGGAGGGGCTCGCCGACGCTTTCGCCCCCGTCCTGGCGCACCCCTGATCAGGGCGCCTGGGCGCCCTCGTTTCCCCAAAATTAACCATCCCCTGCGATGCTCGCGACGAGAGCGCGTTTCCAATCGTTCCGGTCGGGCGAGCTTAAAAAGATTTTATTCTGATAATGCAAACGGATATGGCAATATCCTCATCCAAAGCGTATGGTGAGGCACGGTTGGCGTTCAACCCCCTCTTGAGGGAAGAGCGAAATGGGCGCGGGTGACCATGGTTGAAGCGACAATCGAGCGGCGCCGGCTGTTGCGCCTTCTGGCCGGAGCGGCGGTCGGCCTGGGCGGCGTCGGGCTTGCGCCGCGGGCCTTCGCCCAGCAGGCGCCGGCGCGCCGGCTGAAGCCTCGTCTCATCGTCCTCGACCCCGGTCATGGCGGCGTCGATCCCGGCTGCATCGGCTGCACCGGCGTCTACGAGAAGAATATCGCGCTGGCGACGGCGCGCGAGGTGGCGCGCCTGCTCGAGGCGACGCGGCGCTATCACGTGCGCTTGACGCGCACCGACGACCAGTTCGTGCCGCTCGAGGACCGCGTCGCCTTTGCCCGCAGCGCCGGGGCCGATCTCTTCCTGTCGATCCATGCCGACGCGTTGCCCGAGGCGGGGGTGCGCGGCGCTTCGGTCTTCACCCTCTCCGAAAAGGCCTCCGACAAGGAGGCGGCGGCACTGGCGGCGCGCGAGAACAAGTCCGATCTCGTCGCCGGCGTCGATCTCTCGGGGCATGAGCCCGTGGTGAGCGAGATCCTGTTCGATCTGGCGCGGCGCGAGACCAACAATCTCTCGATCCACTTTGCCCGCGACCTCGTCGCCGAGCTCGGCCGCGAAGTGCGGATGCTCAACAACAGCCACCGCTCGGCCGGTTTCGTCGTGCTCAAGGCACCGGACATCCCCTCGGCGCTGGTCGAGCTCGGTTGCCTCTCCAACCAGGATGAGGACCGGCTACTGCAGCAGGCGTCCTATCAGCGCAAGCTGGCGACCGGCCTGGTCCACTCGATCAACGATTACTTCGATTCCGCAAAGGTTTAGCCCCGGGCGAGGGACCGCCGGGCAGCCTCGGCCGCAATATCGTCGAAGAAAAAATGCGGCGGCGGCAAAAAAAGAATCGTCATTAACCATTTCTTGACGAAGGCGGCCCTACTCTCACCCTCGCGATGCGAGCCCCCCGGGCACGTGTCGCAAGTCCTTCGGGCTTTTCCTCCCTGAACTTGGGCCGCACTTCGGTGCGGCCCTTTTTCGTCGCGGCCGTGCGCTGCGGCGGCCCTGCTTCCGGCGGGGCGCTTCCTTTGTGCTAAGCTCCGCCGCCGCTCAGGAGGGAACGGAAGGACATGCGCAAGCTCGGGATCTCTCTGCTGCTGATCGCGCTCGGCGCCTGCAGCTTCACCACCATCGCCGACCCCTACGGCAACGAATACGGCGACTGGTACAATCCCGGCGGCGCCTTCACCTGGCAGCTCGGCGTCTGCGAGCAGCAGATGGAAACGCAGCAGGTCCCGGCGATGCAGCGCAAGCTGGCGATGCGCTGCTGCATGCACGACCACGGCGTGCCTGTCGACAACACCGTCGGCTGCGCCGCGTAAGACGACGAAGTCCTAGCCGATCAGGCTTTCGGCCTCGGCGGCGCTCGCATCGCGCGTCACCGCGAAGCTGAAGCGGCGGAACAGCTTCGCCCAATTGGTCGCATCGCCTTGCCAATCGTCCTGCGGCTGGTAGGGCAGCAGGAACGAATGGATACGCGGATCGAGAGCCGCCTTGTCGTAGCGGTTCCGGGTGAATTCGCGCTGATAGACATAGGCGATGGCGAAGGGGAGGCGGGGAAATCTGCGCTCCAGGCTCGCCGCGAGCGTATTGAGGTCCTCCGTGGTGACGGGATCAGGGTCGCGTTCGGAAAGCGCCCCCGACTTGAGGTGACCCAGCATGCGAATGAACAAGGTTGGGCGCTGATCCGAAAGGGCGGAGCAAAACTTCTCGTATTTGTGCCTGAGCTTCTGGCGGCAGGCGGTCAGCGTCTGGTCGCTGACGATCGGGCGCCGCGCGTCGTCCCGCGGAAACTCGTGGTGATAAGCAACGCCGTAATGCCGGCACACCGCCGTGTCGCCGGAGACGACGACGTCTCTCCCGAACTCGGCGCCGTCGTCGGCCAGGATCTTGTCGATTGCGGCGAGCGGCGTCACCAGCCAGTCGAACGGACTGGTCGTGCGGAAGCCGAAATGCCGCTCGATCTGCCAGGCGACCTGGCATACGCCGCCGATGCTGATCACCCGCGAAAAGGGTCTCATGCGTCGATCCCGCTGTCGGGCGTGCGGTCGGTTTGCGTGGCGCTGATGGTGCTGCCGCACAGGATTGAACTGTGGACCTCTCCCTTACCAAGGGAGTGCTCTACCACTGAGCTACGGCAGCATTCAGACCGACCCGGGCGGCGGTGGCGCTGGGAGATACACGAGCCGGCAGGGCTTGGCAAGGCACGCCGGAACATCCGCCGGCCCGCGCCGTTCGCGGTGAACGTACGCCACCCAGGGGGGTCTTCTTGCCGGCCGAAACCGCTCTCCTCACGCGCATGCAGGTCTACGTCCTCCTCAACGATATCGTGCGCGACGTGCTCGGCTGCGACACCCCGGTGCTCGAGGACGGGACGCGGGTGGAGGAGCTCCCCGGGTGGGACAGCCTTGCCCGGATTGGCGTGTTGGCCGCCGCGGAAATTCGCCTGAGCGTTGAGATCCGCGCGGCGGAGGCCGAGCCGCTCGCCTCGATCGGCGATCTCGTTGACCTGATTCTGCAAAAGAATCCGCATCTGCCTTAACCGGGGGGAGCATTTTCGTTCCTGCCCGTTGATCTCCAAAGGAGAGGAAAGTCCGTGTTCACCACCCCTTTGGACGATGACGACGCAACCGCCGATGTGCTCGAAGCCTTCCAGGCTGCGCGCACGGCCGGGAGACCGCCCGTCGAATGCTATCGCGCCGGTGTCGACGCCTGGCGCCGGCACCATCCCGACCAGGCGCCGGAATACGCCGCCAAGCGGGCCGTCGCGGTGATCCTGGCGCACCATATCGAGCTCAACGTCGGCGAATAGGCGTCGGATGGTTGGCTTGACCGGGCCGGTCCCGGGCCGCACCATCGCGCGTCATGACAGGTGAGGAGAAACCGCCGCCCCGCTTGACCGAGGCCGGGACGGCCGCGGCGCGGCGCCGGCAGGAGCGGCTGGCGGCGGCGCTGCGCGCCAATCTCGGGCGCCGCAAGGCCCAGTCGCGCGAGCGGGAGGCGGGTGAGCCGCCGGTGCGCGGACCCCAAAAGGGCAGTTGAGCTGCCGCCGCCTCGGCGCTTGAGCGCCACGGGTTCATCCCTTACAACCGATGCCGGAAGCATTACGATTTTCGCCATAAAGTGGCGGTAGAACGCGCCCCTTCGGCCGTTCCGGCCGACAGCGCAGGACATTCGCAATCATGGACAAAATCCGTATCCGCGGCGGCAAGCCGCTCTCTGGCAAGATCAGCATCGGCGGCGCGAAGAATGCGGCGCTGCCGCTGATGGCCGCCGCGCTCCTCACCGACGAGAAGCTGGTGCTGACGAACCTGCCGCTGCTCGCCGATATCACCACGCTTTCGCACCTGCTGGTGCAACACGGCGTCTCCATCACCATGAACGGCGCCAAGCCGGGCGAAGAGCACGGCCACGTGCTGGAGCTGCGGGCGCGGCAGATCGCCAACACCACCGCTCCCTACGATCTCGTCCGCAAGATGCGCGCCTCCGTGCTGGTGCTGGGGCCGCTGCTCGCGCGCTGCGGCGAAGCCAAGGTCTCGCTGCCCGGCGGCTGCGCCATCGGCCCGCGGCCCGTCGACCTCCATCTCAAAGGGCTGGAGCGGCTCGGCGCCACGGTCGAGCTGCGCCAGGGCTATATCGAAGCGACGGCCAAGCGCGGCCTCGTCGGCGCCGAGATCATCTTTCCCGTCGTGTCGGTCGGCGCCACCGAGAACCTGATGATGGCGGCAACCCTTGCCGAAGGGGAGACGACGCTGGTGAATGCCGCGCGCGAGCCGGAGATCGTCGATCTCGCGCGCTGCCTTGCGGCGATGGGCGCGCAGATCGACGGCGCCGGCAGCGACCGCATTCGCATCCGCGGCGTCAAGCGCCTCTCCGGCGCGCGGCATCGCGTCATCCCCGATCGCATCGAGACCGGAACCTACATGATGGCGGCGGCGATTACCGGCGGCGGCGTCGAACTCGTCGGTGCCGAATATGCGTCCGTCGCCGCCGTGGCGCGCGTGCTCGAAGGCGCGGGAGTCGAAATCAGCGAGACGCCGAAGGGCATTGCCGTTCGTCGCCGCAACGGGCGGCTCAGCGGGGTCGATGTCATGACCGAGCCGTTTCCCGGCTTCCCCACCGATCTCCAGGCGCAGATGATGGCGGCGATGACGACGGCGGAAGGCGCGGCGATGATCACCGAAACGATCTTCGAGAACCGCTTCATGCATGTGCCGGAGCTCTGCCGCATGGGTGCCAACATCAATGTCCACGGCGCTTCGGCGATGGTGCGGGGGGTCGCGAAGCTCACCGGCGCGCCGGTGATGGCGACCGACCTCCGCGCCTCGGTCTCGCTGGTGCTGGCCGGCCTCGCCGCCGAAGGCGAGACCATCGTCAACCGCATCTATCACCTCGATCGCGGCTACGAGCATCTCGAGGAGAAGCTCGCCGCTTGCGGCGCCGAGATCGAGCGTCTCGTCGGCGATTGAGGCGCAAGACGTCATGGCCGATCCGCTGAAGCTGCGCGGCGAGGACGAGGAAGATCTCGCGGTCATCTCGGCCATCCTCCAGGATGCGCTCGTCGCGGTCGGCGAGATGGCGTGGCTGCCGGAGGAGAGGCGCTTTGCCCTGGTGGCGAACCGCCTTCGCCGCGAGGCACCGGCGAGCGGCCCGCGCGGCGCCTTCGAGCGGCGCCTCTCGGGGCTGCGCTTCGACGGCGTCAACGCCGTGCGGCGCCGCGGCTTCAGGCTGCGCGATCCCGACCGCCTGCTGGTGCTGCTGGCGATCCGCGCCGAGGCGGGGGTGATCCGCCTCGACTTCGCCGGCGGCAGCAGCGTCCGGCTGGAAGTCGAGCGCATCCTGTGCCATTTAGATGACCTGGGCGAGCCTTGGCCTACCCGTTGGCGCCCCAGGCATCCCGTCGAAGACGACGCCGGCTAGCTTCGGCCCGATCACTGTTGGGAGAGTTCGCGTGCGCGGTAACGAGACGCTGGTACTGGCGCTGCCCAAGGGCCGCATCCTCGACGAGGTGCTGCCGGTGGTCCGTCGCGCCGGCATCGAGATCGAGCCCGCGTTTGCAGATCCGGACGAGCGCCAGCTGCGTTTTGCCACCAATCATTCCGGCCTCGACGTCATCCGCGTGCGCAATTTCGATGTCGCCACTTTCGTCGCCTTCGGCGCGGCGCATCTCGGCGTCGCCGGCAACGACGTGCTGATGGAGTTCGAATACCCCGAGATCTACGCGCCGCTCGACCTCAAGGTCGGCCGCTGCCGGCTGGTGGTCGCGGCGCCGGCGGAGGATGCCGGGCGCGATGATCCCTCGCGCTGGAGCCATGTGCGCATCGCCACCAAATATCCCGAGATCACGCGCCGGCACTTCGCCCGGCGCGGTGTCCAGGCCGAGTGCATCAAGCTCAACGGCGCGATGGAGCTCGCCCCTCGGATCGGCCTCAGCCGGCAGATCGTCGACCTCGTGCAAACCGGCTCGACCTTGCGCGCCAACCGCCTGGTCGAGATCGAGCACATTGCCGACATCACCTCGCGCTTCATCGTCAACCGCGCCGCGCTGAAGACCCGCGCCGAGGAAGTGACCGCGTGGATCGAGCGCTTCCGCGAGGCCTCCGATGCCGCTTAGGCTCGACACGCGCGCATCGGGCTTTGCGGCGGCGTTTGCTGCTTTCCTCGAGGCCAAGCGCGAGAGCGACGCGGATGTCGACGCCGTCGTCGCCGCCATCCTCGCCGATGTCAAAAGTCGCGGCGACGCCGCGGTCATCGAGTATACGCGGCGCTTCGACAGGCTCGAGCTGACGCCCGTTGCAATGCGCGTTTCCGCCGCCGAGATCGCCGCCGCGGCGGAGGCCTGCGCCAAGGAGACGCTGGCGGCGCTGCGCCTCGCGGCCGAGCGCATCGAGGCCTATCACCGGCGACAGGTGCCCGAGGATCTCGCCTATAGCGATGCTGCCGGTGTGCGGCTCGGCTGGCGCTGGCGGGCGCTGGCCGCGGTCGGGCTCTATGTGCCGGGTGGCACGGCAGCCTATCCCTCCTCGGTGCTGATGAACGCGATCCCGGCCAAGGTGGCGGGGGTCGAGCGTCTGGTGATGGTCGTCCCCGCGCCCGACGGTGTCCTCAACCCGCTGGTGCTGGCAGCAGCGCAGCTCGCCGGCGTCGACGAGATCTACCGCATCGGCGGCGCGCAGGCGGTGGGGGCGCTCGCCTATGGTACGGCAACCGTGCCGCCCGTCGACAAGATCGTCGGCCCTGGCAACGCCTATGTCGCGGCAGCGAAGCGGCGCGTCTTCGGCACCGTCGGCATCGACATGATCGCCGGCCCCTCGGAAATTCTCGTCGTCGCCGACCGGCACAATGATCCCGCCTGGATTGCCGCCGACCTTCTGTCCCAAGCCGAGCATGACCCCTCGGCGCAGGCGATCCTGATTGCCGACGATGATGGCTTTGCCGATGCGGTGATCGGGGCCGTCGAGGCGCATCTGAAGCAGCTGCCGCGGCAGTCGATCGCGGGAGAGAGCTGGCGCCAGCATGGCGCGGTGATTACCGTCGCGGGCTGGGGGGAGGCCGTGCCGCTGATCGACCGCCTGGCGCCGGAGCATCTCGAGCTTGCGCTCGAGGAGGCCGAGGGCTTGGCGAAGGCGGTGCGCAATGCCGGCGCCATCTTCCTCGGCCGCTATACGCCGGAGGCGATCGGCGATTATCTCGGCGGCCCCAACCACGTCCTGCCGACGGGGCGGAGCGCGCGGTTTTCCTCGGGGCTCGGTGTTCTCGATTTCATGAAACGCAGCTCGCTGCTGGCTTGCGATGCCGGCAGCCTCGGCGCGCTCGGGCCGGCGGCGGTGACGCTGGCCCGGGCCGAAGGCCTCGATGCGCATGCCTTGTCGATTGCTCTCCGGCTGAACCTGCCGCGCGGCGGATGATGGCAGACGGCGACCGGCGCATCGTCAAGATCACTCTCGACGAGCGCACGGTGGTGCGCCGCAAGGCCGATATCGAGCATGAGCGCGCCGTCGCCATCTTCGACCTGCTCGAAGAGAACAGCTTCGCGCCGGCGGGCGAGCCGCCGGGACCGTTCCACGTCCATCTCGGCATCGAGGAGAACCGTCTCGTCCTCGATATCCGCTCGACCGCGGACGAGCCGATCGATCGCGTGCTGGTGCAGCTCACGCCCTTCCGCGGCATCGTCAAGGATTACTTCCTGGTGTGCGAGAGCTATTTCAGCGCCATCCGCACAGCGAGCCCCTCGCGCATCGAGGCGATCGACATGGGACGCCGGGCACTGCACAATGAGGGCTCGGAGCTGCTGCGCGAGCGCCTGGCCGAGCGCGTGGCGGTCGACCTCAACACCGCCCGGCGCCTCTTCACCCTGCTCTGCGTGCTGCACATCCGGGGGTAGCGGCATGGCGCGGCAGCCTACGAGCGTGCTCTTCGCCTGCACCTTCAATTCCATCCGCTCGCCGATGGCCGAAGCCCTGCTGAAGCACCTCCACGGCCGGCGCATCTATGTCGATTCCGCCGGCGTCCGTGCCTCCGAGATCGATCCCTTCGCGGTGGCGGCCATGGAGGAGATCGGCATCGACATCCGCCGCCACCGCGCCAAGACCTTCGACGAGCTCGAGGACACCTCCTTCGATCTCGTCGTCTCGCTCTCGCCCGAAGCGCAGCATTCGGCGGTCGAGTTGACCCGCACCATGTCGTGCGAGCTCGAGTTCTGGCCGATGCTCGATCCCAGCGCCGTCGAGGGCAGCCGGGAGGAGATGTTGGGCGCCTACCGGCTGGTGCGCGACCAGCTGCGGCGGCGCATCCTCGAGCGCTTCCCCTTGAGCCCGGGCGCGGGCGGGCTGCGCTGAGCTGAGCCCTCTTGACCGCCCGCCCGCGCCCAACGATCTTGGGTGCGGCCTTGGACCCGCCGTGAGCGGGTCGGAACCCAGGGAAGAGGAATGGCGAAGGAAGATTTGATCGAATTCTCGGGAACGGTGACCGAGCTGCTGCCCAACGCGATGTTCCGGGTGAAGCTCGACAACGACCACGAGGTGTTGGCGCATACTTCCGGCAAGATGCGCAAGAACCGCATCCGCGTGCTCGCAGGTGACCGGGTCAATGTCGAGATGACGCCCTACGACCTGACCAAGGGCCGCATCACCTTCCGTTTCAAATAGCCCTGACCCGGCTCCCCGTGCCCGACCAGCGCCTGGTGCTGGCTTCGGCTTCACCTCGCCGGATCGATCTCCTCGTCCAGATCGCGCTTGCGCCCGATGCCGTCGATCCCGCCGGGATCGACGAGACGCCGCTCGCCGGCGAGCTGCCGGCGCGGCATGCGCTCCGCCTGGCGGCAGCGAAGGCGCATGTCGTGGCCCAGCGCCATCCCGGCGCCTTCGTGCTGGCGGCGGATACGGTGGTCGCCTGCGGCCGGCGCATCCTGCCCAAGGCGCTTGACCCGGAGACGGCGCGGCATGCGCTGCTGCTGCTCTCAGGTCGGCGCCATCGCGTCCATGGCGGGGTCGCGCTCGCCTTGCCGGAAGGCCGCATCGTCACCCGGCGCGTCGAGACCGCCGTGCTGTTCAAGCGCCTCCATCCCGCCGAGATCGACGACTATCTCGCCAGCGGCGAATGGGAGGGGAAGGCGGGGGGCTACGCCATCCAGGGCCTCGCCGCGCGCTTCATTCGCGGCGTCATCGGATCCTACTCCAATGTCGTGGGCCTGCCGCTGTTCGAGACCGCGGCGCTCCTCGCCGGCCACGGCTTCGTCCGGGCGCGGCGTTTGGCGCCGGCCGCGCGGTGAGCGGCGAACTGCTGCTCTCCTGCTCGCCGGGAGAAGTGTGGGCGGCGCTGGTGCGTGACGGCGCGCTCGCCGGCCTCAAGGTGCTGCGTGACGTCCCCGGCGCGCGGACCGGCGATGTGCTGCTCGGCCGGGTCGTGGCGCTGAAGCCGGCGCTGCCCGCCGCGCTCATCGATATCGGCCTTGACCGCCCCGGCTTTCTCAGCGCCGAGGACGCCGCCCCGGGCAGCGGCCTTGCCGGGCTGCACGAGGGGCAGGCGGTCATCGTCCAGGTGACCAAGGAGGCGCGGGCCGACAAGGCGACAGGGCTGACGCTGCGGCTGACGCTCGAAGGACGCCTCCTGGCGCTGACGCCGGGACGACAGGGAAGCAGCGCCGATCCGGCGCTCGATCCCGACGAGGCCCGGCGGCTTACGGGCGCGCTGGCGGCGCTTGCCCGGCCAGACGAAGGCTTCCGGCTGCGCAAGGCGGCGACGGAAGCATCGCCGGAGGCGCTCCGCGCCGAGTTCGAGGCGCTGCGACGGCGCTGGCAGGCGATGGCCGCGGCAAGCCGCGCCGCAACGCCGCCGCAGCCGCTCGAAGCGCGCGCCACGCCGGTCACGCTGGCCTTGGCTCAATTCCTGTCCGAGGAGCCCGGCGCCATCATCATCGACGACCGCCCCGCGCTCGGCGAAGCGCGAAGCTGGCTCGCCCGGCAAGCACCGGCGCTGATCGAGCGCCTGCAGCTCCATCGCGAGGCGATGCCGCTTTTCGAGGAGCGCGGCGTCGCCGGCGACATTGCGGCGGCGCTGTCGCCGCGCGTCGCACTCGCCGCGGGCGGCGCGCTCATCATCGAGGAGACAGCGGCCGCGACCGTGATCGATGTCGATCTCGGCAGCGCCGCCGGTGGGGGAGGCGAGGCGGGACGCGCGGCGCTGGCACAGAACCTCGCGGCGGCGGCCGAGGTGGCGCGGCAGATCCGCCTGCGTGGGCTCGCCGGACCGATCGTCGTCGATTTCATCGGCATGCGCCGGCGCCAAGAGCGCGAGCAGGTGCGCGCGGCGCTTGCCGCCGCGCTGGGCAGCGATGGCGAGGTGCTGGGC
>DASQSR010000062.1:0-8567 GCA_035642295.1 Allostellaceae bacterium
GGCGTCGACATCGATGCGGGCAATGCCCTGGTGGAAGCGATCAAACCGCTCGCGAAGGCGACCGCTCGGGCCGGAACCGCAGCGGGGCTCGGCGGTTTCGGCGCGCTGTTCGACCTGCGCGCGGCGGGCTACCGCGATCCGATCCTGGTCGCGACCACCGACGGCGTCGGCACCAAGCTCAAGGTCGCCGTCGCCACCGGCCGGCACGACACGATCGGCATCGACCTCGTTGCCATGTGCGTCAACGATCTTGTCGTGCAAGGCGCGGAGCCGCTGCTTTTCCTCGACTATTTCGCCACCGGCAGGCTCGACGTCGCGGTGGCAACGCGCGTCCTCGAAGGCATCGCCAGCGCCTGCCGCGAGGTCGGCTGCGCCCTCGTCGGCGGCGAGACGGCGGAAATGCCGGGGGTTTACGCCGCGGGCGACTATGACCTCGCCGGTTTTGCCGTCGGCGCGGTGGAGCGCGGGCGCGTGCTCGACGGCAGCACCGTGGCAATCGGCGATATCGTGCTCGGACTCGAGTCGAGCGGATTGCACTCGAACGGCTTTTCCCTGGTGCGGCGCGTCGTCGAGACGGCCGGGCTCGACTATGACGCGCCGGCGCCGTTCGCACCGGAGGCGCGGCTCGGGGACGCGCTGCTGACGCCGACCCGGCTTTACGTCCGCGGCTGCCGCGCGGCGCTCGCCGCCGGCGGGGTCAAAGCCTTCGCCCATATCACCGGCGGCGGCCTGCTCGAGAACATCCCGCGCGTGCTGCCGGAGGGAATGGCGGCGGAACTCGATGCAGCGGCATGGACGCTGCCGGCGGTCTTCCGCTGGCTGGCGGAGACGGCGGCGATCGCCCGGACGGAGCTGGCCCGCACCTTCAATTGCGGGATCGGCATGATCGCCGTGGTGGATCCCGCCGCCGCCGATCGCATCGCCGCGACGCTCGCCGGCGCCGGCGAGCGGGTGCGGCGCATCGGGCGCATCGTGCCGCGCGCCGCCGACGCGCCCGGCACAGAGCTGCTCCACATGGATGCCTGGCCGACGCCGTGACCGGCCGATGGGTGGTGGCGCTGCTGTTCTGGATCGCGGTCGGGCTGATCCAGAAGTTCAACTGGGGCGAGGGCGGCAAGAAGGCGCTGGCGATGCTGGCGGTGCTCGCGGCGACGCCTTTCATCGTCGCGGCGGCGGAGCGGCGGCGGCGCCAAGACGAGAGGCGCCTCCCTCGCCTGCTCGCGCTCGCCGCCGCGGCGCTGCTGCTGCTCCAGAGCGGCTACGCGCTGAAGGAGCGGCGCCACCCCTCGCTGATCGACGCGGCGACGACGACGCTGGCCGCGGGCGCGGCGCTGCGCGCCGGCGTCGATCCCTATGCCGCGCCCATCGACCCCGCGGGCGCCGCCGCATCGGGACCGCGCTTCGGCGGATACAAATACCTGCCGGTGACGCTTGCCGCCTACCTGCCGCTGGGCGCGCCGCTCGGCGAGCGCGGCATCGTGCTGACGAACCTGCTGCTGCATCTCGCGACGGTGGCCCTCGTCTTCCAACTGGGCGCGGCAGTGGCGGGAACGCCGGCCGCAGGCGCGCTCGGCGCCTTGCTCTATCTCGCGCTGCCGCTGGTGCCGTTCCAGCTCTTCGCCAAGGGGGACACCGACGCGGCGGCCGTGGTGCCGCTCCTCGCCGCGCTGCTGCTGGCCCCGCGCCGCGGGTTTCTTGCCGGGCTCTGCCTCGGCCTCTCGCTCGCGGCGAAGCTGCTGCCGGCGGGGCTGCTGCTGCCTTGCTGCCTGCCGGCAACGCCGCGCTCGCGCCTCGCCTATGGGCTGGGCGTGGTCCTGGGCGCGCTGCCGATCCTCCCCTTCCTGCTGTGGTCGCCGGCGGCGTTCCTCGACAACATCGTCGCCTTCAACCTGCTGCGGCCGCCCGACAGCACCAGCTGGCTCGCCACCGCGCCGGCATGGCTCGGCGACGTCGCGCATGGGCTCGCCGGCGCCTTCCTGATCGCCGTCGCCGTCTATGTCTGGCGCCGGCGGCCGAGCCTTGCGCAGCGCGCCGGGCTCGGCGTCATGCTGTGCCTCGCCGCGATCCTCGCCGGGCCGGCGGCGCATCACAATTATCAGCTCTGGTGGCTGCCGCTCGGGGCGGCGCTGCTCGGGGCGGCGCTGACGCGGCCCGGCGCGGAAGCGCGGCCGGCTCTTCCGACCTGAACATATCCCGCGTGCCGCGCCACCGTCGCCGGGAACGCCGCGCCTTCCTATATCATCGGTGTCGCCGGAGGGGCGCCGCGCTTCAGCAGGGGCGCGGCGGGAGCACCGGAGAAAGAATGAAGGACGGAGCGCGCCGATGACTGAGCCGCAAGCCGAAGCCCGGACCCACGAGCCGATCCGGCTGGTCGATTACCGGCCGCCGGACTATCGCATCGATGAGGTCGCGCTCGAATTCGACCTCGCGCCGGAGACGACGCGGGTCAAGTCAACGCTTCGCATTCGGTCAAACCACGACGGCGGCAGCGGCGCCCGGCCGCTCGTGCTCGACGGCGAAGCGCTCGAGCTGGTGTCGCTGACGCTCGACGGCAAGCGGCTCGACCCTGCCGACTACAGGGTCGCCGGCCACAGCCTCATCCTGCACCGTCCGCCGCCCGCCTTCACGCTCGCGATCGAGACGCTGATCCAGCCG
This sequence comes from Allostellaceae bacterium, assembly GCA_035642295.1. Taxonomy (GTDB): domain Bacteria; phylum Pseudomonadota; class Alphaproteobacteria; order ATCC43930; family CGMCC-115725; genus DAHUYF01. The sequence goes on from DASQSR010000062.1 coordinate 2,656, forward strand.
CAGGCGAACACGGTGCTGTCGGGACTCTATGTCTCCAAAGGCGTGTTCTGCACGCAATGCGAGGCGGAGGGCTTCCGCCGCATCACCTATTTCCTCGACCGGCCCGACGTGATGGCGGTCTATCGCACGGTGATCCGCGCCCCGCGCGAGACCTGTCCCGTGCTGCTGTCGAACGGCAATCTCGTCGAAGAAGGCGCGCTCCCGGACGGGCGGCACTATGCCGTGTGGGAGGATCCCTTCCCGAAGCCCTCCTATCTCTTCGCGCTGGTCGCGGGCGACCTCGCCTGGCGCGAGGACAGCTTCCGGACGCGCTCGGGGCGCGACGTGCGGCTGCGCATCTTCGTCGAGCATGGCAAGGAGGCGCGCACCCTCTATGCGATGGAGGCGCTGAAGCGGGCGATGCGCTGGGACGAAGAGCGCTTCGGCCTCGAATACGATCTCGGCTCCTTCAACATCGTCGCCGTCAGCGACTTCAACATGGGCGCGATGGAGAACAAGAGCCTCAACGTCTTCAACGACAAATACATCCTCGCCGACCGCGAGACCGCGACCGATGCCGATTATGCCGGGATCGAAACCGTGGTCGGGCACGAGTACTTCCACAACTGGACGGGCGATCGCATCACCTGCCGCGACTGGTTCCAGCTGAGCCTCAAGGAAGGGCTGACCGTGTTCCGGGACCAGGAGTTCTCGTCCGACATGCGCTCGCGCCCGGTGGAGCGCATCGGCGCCGTGCGCGGCTTGCGCGCCCGCCAGTTTCCCGAGGATGCGGGTCCCCTCGCCCATCCGGTGCGGCCAGCCTCCTATATCGAGATCAACAATTTCTACACGGCGACCGTCTATCAGAAAGGCGCCGAGGTCATCCGCATGCTGCACACCCTCCTCGGCGAGGACGGGTTCCAGAAAGGCATGCGGCTCTATGTCCGGCGCCATGACGGCCAGGCGGTGACCTGCGATGATTTCGTCGCGGCGATGGCCGATGCGAACGGGGTCGATCTCGCGCAGTTCAAGCTCTGGTACAGCCAGGCGGGAACGCCGGAGCTCGCGGTCGAAGGGCGCTACGACCCGGCCGCCCGCGCCTATGAGCTGACGGTGGCGCAGCGCTGCAAGCCGACGCCGGGCCAGCCGGAGAAGGCGCCGATGCACATTCCGCTGGCCTTCGGCCTCCTCGATGCGAAGGGCGCGAGCGCGGCGCTCCGCCTCGAAGGCGAGCCGGCCGACGCGGCGGCGGCAGAGCGCGTGCTGAACGTCACCGCGCCGCAACAGACCTTCCGTTTCGTCGGCGTGGCGGAGCCGCGCGCGCTTTCCTTCAACCGCGGCTTCTCGGCGCCGGTCATCATCACGGCGCCGCAGACGGCCGAGGAGCGCGCGTTCCTGATGCGGCACGACCCTGACCCCTTCGCCCGCTGGGAGGCGGGCCAGCAATACGCGACCGACCTGCTGCTGCGCGCCGTTTCGGCGCGGCAGGGCGGCCAGCCGATGGCGTTCGACGGCGGATTCGTTGCGGGGCTCGGCGAGATGCTGAGGGATGCGGGCCTCGAGCCGGCCTTTGCCGCCGAGGCGATCGCGCTTCCGGGCGAGGACTACCTCGCCGAGCGCATGGCGGTCATCGACGTCGAAGGCGTCCACGAGGCGCGCGAGGCGCTGCGGCGCGAAATCGCCGTAGCGCTGAAGGAGGAGCTGCGGCGGGTCTATGCCGCTCAGCGCATCAATGCGCCTTACAGCCCCGACGCGGCGCAGGCGGGGCACCGCGCGCTCAAGAACACGGCGCTCGGCTTCCTCGCAGCGCTTGCCGAGACCGCGGCCGAGGCGCGGGCCCTGGTGGTCGAGCAATACCGGCAGGCGGACAACATGACCGACCGCATGGCGGCGCTGCGGCTGCTGGTCGATGTCGAGGGGCCCGAGCGGCAGGCGGCGCTCGACGATTTCCACGGGCGCTTCCCTCGTGACGCGCTGGTGCTCGACAAGTGGTTTGCGCTGCAAGCCGTCTCGGTGCGCCCCGATACGCTGCAACGGGTGACGGCGCTGATGGCGCATCCGGAATTCTCGCTGCGCAATCCCAACAAGGTGCGGGCGCTGATCGGCGGCTTCACCGCCGGCAATCCGCTGCGCTATCACGCGGCCGACGGGTCGGGCTACGACTTCCACGCGGCGCGGACGATCGAGCTCGATGCGATCAATCCGCAAGTGGCGGCGCGGCTGCTGGCGCCGCTCGGGCGCTGGCGCCGCTTCGATCCCGGGCGCCAGGCGAAGATGAAAGCGGCGTTGGAGCGCATCCTGGCCGCGCCCAAGCTCTCGCGCGACGTCTACGAGATCGCCTCCAAATCCCTGGCGTAGCGCGGCTTGATCCAGGTCCGGCGTCGCGGCCCTTGCCAAGCGGCGAGCTGCCGTTATAGGTATGCGCCCAACGACCGTTTCAATGGGGGATTGCGATGGCCATCGACCAGGAGCTGCAACGCCATCAGGAAACCTGGATCAGCTTTGCCAGGCTGATGCGGTGGAGCGTGCTCGCCATCGTCGCCATCTTGCTGCTGATGGCCTTCTTCCTGCTCTGATCCCGGCGCTAACCGGGTCGGGAGACGCGACGGAGTCTCCCAGGTCGATGTGTGGAGTCGGCAGCACTATACTTTGGTCTAGCTGTGGTCAGAGCCGGTAGCTGATAGGCTCCTGAGCCTCGCGCAATTCCCATTGGAAGTGGCGTTGGGATGCTCACGCATTCGCGCGACCGATGTCATCGTCCTGACAAGGCGCCCGTGCGGCGTCGTCGCTCCTTCGGGGCAGTTGGCGTAGCGCCATTGCCGCCGCTCCGGTTCGAGCCGAGTGTCGGAAATCCCTGTGTTCGTCACGTGCGATCGGGTCGGCGGATCGATCCAGCACGACCGACGATTGCGGTTTTGGTCTCGCAGCGATCTAGCTCGACCAGCCGCGAGGCGGAAGGGTTGGGGCGCTAGGCGCGGAGCTCATCGGCGGGCGGTCGTCATGACGGAACATAACGAGGGCTCGGTTGCCCAAGAGACTACGGGAGATGCCCGGATCGCGCTTCAGTGTACCGGCCGCCGCGCCCAAGCGACTCTGCAAGAGCAAACGAAACTTCTCAATCTCACCCATGACGCCATTATCGTGCGCGACATGAGGAGGACCGTCACGTACTGGAACCGGGGCGCCGAGACTTTGTACGGATGGGCGGCGGAAGAAGCGCTGGACCGAAATTTGTACGATCTGCTGCAGACCGTGTCCCCGACACCGCTCGATGAGGTCGAGGAAGAGGTGGCGCGCGCGGGTCGATGGGAGGGTGAGCAGGTCCATACAAAGCGGGGCGGCGGTCAGGTTGTCGTGGCGAGCCGTTGGCTTCTGCAGCGTGACGAGAATGGCGCGCCGGTAGCGATCCTGGTCACGAGCAACGACGTCACGGAACGCAAGCGGGCGGAGGCGCTATTGGCCGGCGAGCGACGTGTTCTCGAGATGGTTGCAAACGCGGACCCCATCGGCCGCATCCTCGATACCCTATGCCGGCATGTGGAAGCGTGCGCGCCCGATGTGCTTGCCTCGATCCTCTTGATCGAAGATGGCCGGGTAAAGCATGGCGCCGCGCCGAGCCTTCCCAGAGCCTATATCGACGCCATCGACGGCCTTGCCATCGGACCCCGCGTCGGCTCGTGCGGCACTGCCGCCTATTTCAGCAGGCAGGTCATCGTTTCCGATATTGCCAGCGACCCGCTATGGGCCGACTATCGCGATGTGGCTTTGGCGCATTCGCTGCGCGCCTGCTGGTCGACCCCCGTGATCTCCTCCGAGGGCAAAGTGGTCGCGACCTTCGCGATGTACTATCGCGAGCCGCGGGGCCCGAGTGTTCGTGATCAGGAGATCATCGAACAGAGCACCTACCTTACGCGGGTGGCAATTCAGCGCAAATTGACCGAAGAAAGGTTGCGACGCAGCGAAGCCTACCTTGCGGATGCGCAGAAGTTGACCCACACCGGCAGCTGGGCCTGGAGTCCCCGGGACGACAAGGTGCTCTACTGCTCCGAGGAGATGTTCCGCCTCTTTGGACTGGATCCGCAGCAACATTCACCGACTCGGACCAATTTCCGGCGGCGGATCCATCCCGATGACCGCGAAAGAGTATTTGCGAAGTTCGTGAAGGCGCTCCGCGAAAAAACCGACGCCTCTGAAGAGTGCAGGGTGACGCTGCCGGACAACACCCTCAGATACATCAGTGCTCGGGGCCATCCCGTGCTCGACAAAGACGGCAAGCTGATCGAATTCTTGGGCACCGCGAGAGACGTGACGGAGCGAAAACGCATCGAGGAAGAGCGCGAAAAGTTGCGCCAGCTGGAGGCAGAGCTCGCTCATGTGAACCGGGTGACGACCATGGGCGAGCTCGCGGCGTCCTTGGCACACGAGCTCAATCAGCCCATCACGGCCGCCATCGCCAATGCCAATGCCTGCGTGCGATGGCTGAAGCGCGACCGCCCCGACTGGGGCGAAGCGACGGAGGCCGCGATCCGGATCGTCAAAGACGCCGCTCGAGCCGGTACAATGATCCATCGCCTTCGATCCCTGTACAAGAAAGACGCGCTGCCGCAGCGCGAGGCAGTCGATGTGAATGAAATTGCCGGTGAAATGCTTGGCCTGCTGCGCGACGAGGCCGGGCGGTATTCGATCATGATGCGCACCGACTTCTGCCCGGTGCTTCCCAAGCTGAAGGCGGATCGCGTGCAATTGCAGCAGGTGTTGATGAACCTCATGCTCAACGGCATCGAGGCGATGCAGGACACGGCGGGGGAACTCACCGTCCGATCGGCGTTCGCGGAGGACGGTCAAGTGCTGATCTCGATCAGCGACACGGGTATCGGCCTGCCGCCGGAGAAGGCGGACCAGATGTTCAGGCACTTCTTTACGACGAAGCCTCAAGGCATCGGCATGGGGCTGGTCATCAGCCGATCGATCGTAGAGTCGCATGGCGGGCGCTTGTGGGCCACGGGCAACCCCGGACCCGGCGCGACGTTCTACATCACCCTGCCCGTCGAAGTGACCAAGCCGTCATGACGGCGACGCATCGACCGCTGTCGGCACCTCTCCGACGAACCGCTCGACGCGGCCCTTCGCCTAGCTGCCGGGGCGACGGGGATCGAGCGCATCGCGCAGCCCGTCGCCGAGCAGGTTGAAAGAGAGCACGACGACGGAGATGGCAAGCCCCGGCCACCACGCCATCCACGGCGCCTCGGCCAGGAAACTTTTGGCCGTGTTGAGCATGCTGCCCCAGCTCGGCTGCGGCGGCTGCTGGCCGAGGCCGAGGAAGGAGAGGCTCGCCTCGGCGATGATCGCCGCCGCCATCGACAGCGTCGCCTGGACGATGATCGGCGCCAGGATGTTGGGCAGGATGTGGCGCAGCACGATGCGCCAATGGGGATTGCCGACGGCACGCGCCGCCTCGACATAGTCCTCGACCTTGGCGGCGAGCGCCTGCGCCCGCGCCAGACGGATGAAGACCGGCATGGCGGAAATGCCGATCGCCACCATGGCATTGAGCAGGTCGGGCCCCAAGAAGGCGGCGAGCGCGATCGCCAGGATGAGGAAGGGACAGGCGAGCAGCGCGTCGGTCATGCGCATCAGCACGCCGCCGACGAGGCCGCCGACATAGCCGGCGACGAGCCCGATGGGCACGCCCAGGGCAAGCGAGATCGACACCGACACGATGCCAGCGAGCAGCGAGGCGCGCGTGCCGTAGATGACGCGGGCGAGCACGTCGCGGCCGATCTCGTCGGTGCCGAAGGGGTGCAGCCAGCTCGGCGGCTTGCGCACGAGCGACCAGCTCGTCGCCTGGGGATCGTAAGGCGCTATGAGCGGCGCGAAAATCGCCACGAGGACGAAGAACAGCACCACGCCCGCGCCGACCAGCGCGCCGCGCC
>DASQSR010000063.1:0-8633 GCA_035642295.1 Allostellaceae bacterium
GTCGCCGCGTCCCTGGGCGCGCCGGAAAGGCAGGGACCGCCGATGTCGCCAAAAGCCGGTGATGCCGCCTTTGCCGATCGCCAGCCGGCAAGGCCGGCGAGACGCACCGCCGCCCTGCGCACGCCGAGCACGGCGCCCGAGGCGCCGCAGAGCCGCGCGCTCCTTGGGCTGCTGATCCTGAACGGCCTCGGCGGCCGTCCGTTCGGCCTTTTCAAGTAGCCCTCGCGGCGCCGGCTAGGAGCCGACCGAGAACGGGATGTCGCCGCTGGTGACTTCGCCGTCCTCGGGCGATCTTACCTCCCAGTGAAGCACATACTGCCCGGGAGGCGGCACGGCGGCAGCGGCAAAGAGTACGTCCGGCGCGCTGTCCAGCCGCGCGTGGAGCGTTCCGACGACGCGGCCCGACTGCTCGAGCTCAAGGCGTGCCGAGACGTGATCCACCGGCCCGTCGAAGCGGATGAGGTATTGCGCGTGGCGCCCCTTCATGACCGCGCCGGCGGCGGGCGAGGATTGGCGCACATGCAACGGACGCGCTTCGGCGAGACCGCTCCCCAGAACAAGCACGGCAAGCACGGCTGAGACCCCGTAACCTGGGCGGCGCGGCATCCTTACCTCCGGCGCGAGACGATCGACGGCACCAATGCCGTCGAGCCGCATGGCGGGCACGCTCGCGGCGATGCACCCTAGCGCAATCCAGGCTTCCCCGTAGCCGGTTTCTAGGTCGCCCTGTGCCGCGGCCGCCCCCTCCCCTTTGCCGCGACTTTTCGCCATGATGCCCACCGCGGCAGGAGAGCCGAGGCAGCATGGCGAAGGGGCGCAAAGATCAAGCGGCAGCCCGAGGCGAGGGCTGGCGCGCCCGGGCCGGCGCATGAGCAACGAGCCACGCATTTTCATCGTCGACGACGACGACGCGGTGCGCGACTCGCTGGAGCTGCTGCTGCGCTCGGCCGGGTTCAATGCGGTCGCCGCCTTCGCCTCGGCGCGCGACTTCCTGGCGGAAGCGGGGCCGGTGGCAGGGGAGTGCCTGCTGCTCGATGTGCGCATGCCGGACATGGACGGGCTCGAGCTGCAGGAAGAACTCAACCGCCGCGATCTCAGGCTGGGGGTGATCATCATGACCGGGCACGGCGATGTACCGATCGCGGTCCGCGCCATGAAGGCCGGAGCGAGCGACTTCATCGAGAAGCCGTTTTCCGACGAGCTGCTGCTCGACTGCGTGCGCCGCGTGCGCCGGGAGGCGGAAGCGGCGCGGCGGGAAAGCGGCGAAGGCGAGGAGGTTCGCCGCCGCCTGCAACTGCTGACGCCGCGCGAGCGCGACGTGCTCAACGGCATGATCGCCGGTCACCCCAACAAGCTCATCGCCCATGCGCTCGGCATCAGTCCGCGCACGGTTGAAATCCACCGCGCCCGGGTCATGGACAAGATGGCGGCGCACAGCCTCTCGGCGCTGGTGCGCATGGCGCTGACCGCGGGGATCGCGCCCGGCTAGCCCGGATTTCTCACACCATCGCGCGCTGCCATTCTCGGGTTGATCCAGATCATGGTCATGACGCCGCGGCGCGCCTAGCCTCGGCTCATGGTGCGATCCTTTACCGCGGCGCCGTTGAGCGCCGAAGACATCGCCGTCACCTTCCCGGTAATCAACGCTGCCTTGCCGGCGGTCGATTTTGCCACCTGGCGCCGGTTCGCCCGCGGCCTCGTCGACCTGCCCTCGCCCTATCCCGCCGGCGGCGCGTGCCTGCGCAACGAGGGCGGCTATGTCTGCGGCGTTATGACCTACCGCATCGACCGCGATCTCCGCCACGGCACGGCGCTCAACGTCGATGTCTTCGCCGCCCTCGACGTCACCGGGGAGGACGCGGCAACGCGTGCCTTGGTGCAGGTGGCGGAGGAGAAGGCGCGCGAGCTGCGCTGCACCGCCATTCGCGTCCATCTCGAGACCGGCGGCGACGGGCTCGCCCAGCGCTTTCTCGCCGGCGGCTACCGCCATCAAGCGACGGTATTCGGCAAGCGCCTCGCGACCGCGCCGGTCGAGGCGTGACGCATTACTCCATTCCGGCGGCGAGCTCTTCGAGGGCGCCGCGATCGGCGATGACGACGCCACCGGCCTCGAGCGCGATGTAGCCCTGCTTCTTGAGGCTGGTGAAGACGCGGCTCGCGGTCTCGGTGGTGAGGCCGAGATAGTCGGCGATGTCGGTGCGCGTCATCGGCAGGCTGAGCCGGTCGCCGTCGCGGCCGGCGCGCTCCTCGCGCCGGGCAAGCGCAAGCAGGAACGAGGCGATGCGCTCATGCGCCGTCTTGCGTCCGAGCAGCATCATCTGCTCCTGCGCCACCGCCAGCTCGTTCGAAGCCATCACCAGCAGGCGCCGCTCCATCCGCGGGAATTCGTCAAGCAGGCGCTCGAGCTGCCGGCGCGGGAAGCGGCAGAGCTTGACCGGAGTGACCGCCTCGGCGCTGTAGGTGTAGCTGTCGTTGAAGGCGAGTCCCAGAAAGTCGCCGGCGAAGAGGAAGCCGGTGATCTGCCTCCGCCCGTCCGGCATCAGCTTGTACACCTTCACCGCGCCTTCGATCATGTTGAAGAAATGCGTCGCCGGCTCGCCCTCCTCGAGGAGCGTCTCGCCGGCAGCGATGCTCTGATGCGTCCGGCTCGCGGCGAGGCGGCCCAAATCCTCGCTACGCATGGCGCTGCAGATGCTGAGCTTGCGCGCGGCGCAGCTCTCGCAGGGTGGGGCGCGGTATGCGGCGATCGCGGCGGGGCGCGGCGTCTCGGCCAAGACGGTGGCGAGCATCGAATTCCCCTCCCAAGGCTTCTGCCGGGAAACCCGGCCGATCGATGGCACCATCATCGGCGCCCCCCGGCCCGCCCGAAATTCGGATTACTACGTAAGGAGTTCTACCTATCCCGCGCCTCGAGCCGCCGCCCGCCGTCGCGGGCAAGGCGATGGTCGAGGGTGAGGCTCGGAGAAGGCGCGCGTGCGGCACCCCTCGCGGCTTCCTGAGCCATTCGAGCGCAGCCCATCCTGACGCGGGTCAGCCGAGCAGAGCGACAAGCCCATCGAGCAGCGGCGCCTGGCCCTGGTTGATCTTGCGCCGCGCCTCGTCGAGGGTGAACCAGGCGCCGCGGTCGATCTCGGGGAATTCCTCCCGCCGGCCGGAGCGCGGCGGCCATTCCAGAGTGAAGCGGTTGCTGCGGATGGCGGCGGGATCGAGGTCGCCTTCGACCGCCCAGGCATGAACGATCTTGCCGCCCGCCTGCCGCACCGGCGCCAGCGGCCGGAACGTGCCGTCGACGGGAAAGCCGGTCTCCTCCGCGAACTCGCGGCGGGCGAGCGCCAGCAGATCCTCGCCCGCCGCCGCCTCGCCTTTCGGGATCGACCAGGCGCCGTCGTCTTTCTTTGCCCAGAAGGGTCCGCCGGGATGCACGAGCAGCACTTCGAGCGCCGCGCCGCGGCGGCGATAAAGGAGGAGACCAGCACTCGTCTTGGGCATGGGCGTCGAAGAGTCCCTAGCGCGCCGGACGATCTCAGGACAGCAGGCCGTCACGCGCCCTGTGCCCGCCCGAATTGTCGCACAAGCCCGAGCCGGCTTTGCTATACTGGCGTGCATCGCGCGGACGCAGGGACTCGATATCGGGGAGCGCCGGCGCGGCGGTGATGCCATGCTGATCGTGACCTACGACCCTTGGCTGGTGGCGGCTTCGGTGGTCATCGCCGTGATGGCGTCGTTCACCGGCCTCAGGCTTGCCAGCGGGCTCGGCGCCTTGCCGCCGGGAAAGCGCCGGCTGCAGATCGCCAAGGCGGCCTTCGCGCTCGGCGCCGGCATCTGGTCGATGCATTTCGTCGCCATGCTGGCGGTGAAGCTGCCGATCGCCATCGGCTATAACGCCTTCTACACCCTGGCCTCGGTGCTGATCGCGGTGCTGATCACCGGCATCGGGCTCGGCCTCATGTTCGGCGGCGAGCGCACGCCGTTGCGCACGGTCGAGGCCGGGACGCTCACCGGCCTCGGCATCGTCAGCATGCATTATGTCGGCATGGCCGCGGTCTCCGGCTATTGCTCGGTGAGCTATGCGCCGGCGGGGTTCTTCATCTCCTCGGCCATCGCCATCCTGTTCTCGATCTGCGCCTTGGCGCTCGTCTCTGGGCGCCGCACCCTGCTGCAACTGTCGCTCGGCGCGGTGGTGCTGGGCGTCACCATCGCCGGCATGCACTACTCGGCGATGGCCTTCACAGGGTTCACCGAGCTTGCCGATGCGGCGACGGCGGCGACCCCCGTGATCCAGTCGGAGTATCTGGCGCTCATTGTGCTGGTCGCGGCGTTCTGCGTCTGCGGCATCTTCCTGCTGGCGGCGCTGCCGCTCGAGGCGGCGGCGCGCCCCGAACCCGCCGCCGCCCCGCCCGCGCCGGCCGAGGACGTGGAGCCGGCGCCGGAGCGCAAGGATGCCGCCATCCGTATCGCGCCGATCGAACGCCCGCGCCTTCCCTACGAGCAGCACAACGCCGTCTACTTCGTCGATGCCGAGCGCATCCACGCCATCAAGGCGGAAGGCCACTACACGCGGCTCTATGACGGCGCCGAGGTCTATTTCTGCCCCTGGTCGATCTCCAAGGTCGAGGCGCACGTCGCCGGACATTCCTTCCTGCGCACGCATCGCAGTTTCCTGGTCAATATCCGCCACGCCCAGGCCTTCCAGCGCAAGGACGACAAGGCCTATCTCATCGTCCCCGCGGTGAAGGAGACGATGGTGCCGGTGAGCCGCTTCCACATCGCCGAAGTGCGCCGCGCGCTGGGCATTTAGGAGCCTGTCGCCAGCGCACAGTCAGCCGCACGTCTGCGCCGCCATTCGTGCAGGTTTTCCGCAGTTCGTGCAAAGCCCGGCACAAGCCGTTGAATTCGGCTACCGATGCCGGTGGGGCGCAATCATCATGCGAGGAAACGGGGCGCTGCGTTCGTCGGACGGGCTCGCCGGCGAGCGCGAAGCGTACAAGCTATCCAGGGAGGAACAAACCGTGATTCCCGCCCGCTTCGAGTATCATCGCCCGCGCAGTCTCGACGAGGCGATCGCGCTGCTCGCCGCCCATGAGGACGCGGCGCGGGTCGTCGCCGGCGGCCATAGCCTTATCCCGATGATGAAGCTGCGCCTGGCGACACCGGCGCATCTCGTCGATCTTCAGGACCTGGCGGAGCTGCGCCGGATCGGCGGCGACGGGCCGAACCTCGTCATCGGCGCCATGACCACGCAGCAGGAGCTCATCGAATCGCCGCTGCTCGCGGCGAAGTGCCCGATCCTACGCGAGGCGGCGCTGCAGATCGCCGATCCCCAGGTGCGTTCCCTCGGCACCATCGGCGGGAACCTCGCCAATGGCGATCCCGGCAACGACATGCCGGCGGTGATGATGGCGCTGGGCGCCCGCTATCGCGTCAAAGGGGCGGCGGGCGGACGGGAGATCGCCGCGCGCGACTTCTATCACGGCAGCTTCGACACCGCGCTCCGGCCGGGGGAGATCCTCGTCGCCGCCAGCATCCCGACGCCGCCCGAGGGGCATGGCTACGCCTATGAGAAGCAGAAGCGGAAAATCGGCGACTATGCCACTGCCGCGGCGGCAGTGATCCTGACCCTGGCGCAAGGGCGCTGCGCCACCGCGAGCGTGGCCTTGACCAATGTCGCGCCGGCGCCGCTCTTTGCCGCCGCTGCCGGGCAGGCCCTCGTCGGGACCCGTCTCGAGGCGGGCGCCGTCAAGGAGGCGGCGCGGCAGGCAATGCTGCTGGCGCAGCCGGCGCAGGACCAGCGCGGGCCGGTGGAGTTCCGGACCTATGTCGCAGGCGTCATGGTGCGCCGCGCGATCGAGCGCGCGCAACAGCGCGCCGCGTGAGCCGAGGGGAGGCGAGAATGTCGAAGATGCCCGTGACGCTGACCGTCAACGGCCGCGCGGTGGAAGTCTCCGTCGAGCCGCGGCTGCTGCTGATCCACCTCCTGCGCGAGGTGCTTAACCTCACTGGTCCCCATATCGGCTGCGACACCAGCCATTGCGGCGCCTGCACCGTCGATCTCAACGGCAGATCGGTGAAGTCGTGCACGGTCTTCGCGGTGCAGGCCAATGGCGGCAACGTCGTCAGCATCGAAGGCATGGCCGCAGCCGACGGCACGCTGCACCCGCTCCAGGAAGCCTTCCGCGAGCATCATGGCCTGCAATGCGGCTTCTGCACGCCGGGCATGATCACCCGCGCCTGGCGGCTGCTGCAGGAGAACCCGCGGCCGAGCGAGGCGGAAATCCGCGCCGGCATCGCCGGCAATCTCTGCCGCTGCACCGGCTACCAGAATATCGTCAACGCCGTCCGTGCCGCCGCCGAACGCATGGGCACCGCCAAGGAGGCCGCAGAATGAGCGCCGCCCCGGAGACCGCCGAAGCCAGGACCCAGAGGCTCGAAGGGCTCGGCACCAAGCGCAAGCGCGTCGAGGATGCGCGCTTCACCCAAGGCAAGGGCCGCTATGTCGACGACATGAAGCTGCCCGGCATGCTGTTCGGCGATTTCGTGCGCTCGCAATACGGCCATGCCCGCATCAAGTCGATCAAGAAGGACGCGGCGCTGGCGCTGCCCGGCGTCGTCGCGGTGCTCACCGCGGCGGACTTGAAGCCGCTGAAGCTCCACTACATGCCGACCCTCGCCGGCGACGTGCAGGCGGTGCTCGCCGACGAGAAGGTGCTCTTCCAGGGCCAGGAGATCGCTTTCGTCGTGGCCGAGGACCGCTACACCGCGGCCGATGCCGTCGAGCTGATCGAGGTCGAGTACGAAGCGCTGCCCGCGATCAACGATCCCACCAAGGCGATGGCGCCCGACGCCCCGGTCCTGCGCGACGACCTCCAGGGCAAGACCGAAGGCGCCCATGGCAGGCGCAAGCACCACAACCACATCTTCACCTGGGAGGTGGGCGATGGCGAAGCCACGGCGAAGGCGCTCGCCGCCGCCGAGGTGGTGGCCGAGGAGCGTATCGTCTACCAGCGCGTCCATCCCTGCCCGCTCGAGACCTGCGGCTGCGTTGCCTCGATGGACAAGATCAACGGCCAGCTCACCGTCTGGGGCACCTTCCAGGCGCCGCATGCGGTGCGCACGGTGGCCTCGCTGATCTCCGGCATCCCCGAGCACAAGATCCGCATCATCTCGCCCGATATCGGCGGCGGCTTCGGCAACAAGGTCGGGGTCTATCCCGGCTATATCTGCGCCATCGTCGCCTCGATCGTGACCGGCGTCCCGGTCAAATGGGTCGAGGACCGGATGGAGAACCTGATCGCCACCGCCTTTGCCCGCGACTACCACATGACCGGCAAGATCGCGGCGACCAGGGACGGCCGCATCACCGCGCTCTCCTGCCATGTGCTGGCGGATCACGGCGCCTTCGACGCCTGCGCCGATCCCACCAAATACCCCGCCGGCTTCTTCAGCATCTGCACCGGCTCCTACGACATCCCCGTGGCGCATCTGACGGTGGACGGCGTCTACACCAACAAGGCACCGGGCGGCGTCGCCTATCGCTGCTCCTTCCGCGTCACCGAGGCCTCCTATTTCATCGAGCGCATGATCGATGTGCTGGCGCGCAAGCTGAAGCTCGACCCGGCCGAGCTCCGGCGGCGCAACCTCATCCGCAAGGAGCAATTCCCCTACCACTCGGCGCTGGGCTGGGAATATGACAGCGGCGACTACCATGCCGCCCTGGAGAAGGCGCTGAAGGCCGTGGACTATGCGGGCCTGCGCGAGGAGCAGGGCCGCAACCGCGAGGCCTTCGCCCGCGGCGAGACCCGGCACCTCATGGGAATCGGCGTCTCCTTCTTCACCGAGATCGTCGGCGCCGGGCCGATCAAGAACTGCGACATCCTGGGCCTCGGCATGTTCGACAGCTGCGAGATCCGCATCCATCCGACAGGAAGCGCCATCGCCCGCCTCGGCACGATCAGCCAGGGCCAGGGGCACGCCACCACCTTCGCCCAGATCCTCGCCTCGGAGATCGGGCTGCCGGCGGCCAACATCACCGTCGAAGAGGGCGACACCGACACCGCGCCCTATGGGCTCGGCACTTACGGCTCGCGCTCGACGCCGGTCGCCGGCGCCGCCACCGCCATGGCCGGGCGCAAGATCCGCGCCAAGGCGCAGATGATCGCCGCCTATCTCCTCGAGGTCCATGACGACGACCTCGAATGGGACATCGATCGGTTCACAGTGAAAGGCGCGCCCGAGCGCTTCAAGACCATGGCCGAGATCGCTTTCGCCGCCTACAACAAGGTGCCGCCGGGAATGGAGCCGGGGCTCGAGGCGGTGAGCTATTACGACCCGCCGAACATGACCTACCCGTTCGGCGCCTATGTCTGCGCCCTCGATGTCGACGTCGAAACCGGCGTTTCGACGATCCGCCGCTTCTACGCGCTCGACGATTGCGGCACGCGCATCAACCCGATGATCATCGAGGGCCAGGTGCATGGCGGGCTGACCGAGGCGCTCGGCATCGCCATGGGGCAGGAGATCGCCTACGATGCGCTCGGCAACGCGCAGAACGTCAGTCTCCTCGACTTCTTCCTGCCGACCGCGGTGGAGACCCCGCACTGGGAGACCGACCACACGACGACGCCCTCGCCGCATCA
>DASQSR010000064.1:0-3357 GCA_035642295.1 Allostellaceae bacterium
TATCAGACGCTGGAGGACGCGCTCACCGTGCAGTGCCGCGGCCTTCTCGCCGGCGGCGTCGACGCCATCCTGATCGAGACCTGCCAGGACGTGCTGCAGATCAAGGCGGCGGTGAACGGCGCCAGGCGCGCCCGCGCCGAAACCGGCAAGGACACGCCGATCTTCGTCCAGGCGACGGTCGAGACCACCGGCACGCTGCTCGTCGGCGCCGACATCGCCGCCGCTGCGACGGTGGTGCGCGCGCTCGACGTGCCGCTGCTCGGCCTCAACTGCGCCACCGGGCCGCTCGAAATGGCGGAGCACGTGAAGACGCTCGCCGACACCTGGCCCGGCCTCATCGCGGTGCAGCCCAATGCCGGCCTTCCCGAGCTGATGGAGGGCCACACCCATTACCCGCTTTCCGCCGGCGAGCTGGCGCAGTGGCAGGAGCGCTTCATTACCGAGGACGGCGTCAATCTCGTCGGCGGCTGCTGCGGCACCGACGTGCCGCATATCGCCGCGCTCGATCAGATGCTGCGGCGGATCGCGGCGGACGGCTTCCGGCCGCGACCGAAGGCGCGCCGCCCGATCTCTATCCCGAGCATCGCCTCGCTCTACAGCCCCGTCGCCCTGCGCCAGGAGAACGCCTATCTCTCGATCGGCGAGCGCTGCAATGCCAACGGCTCGAAGCAGTTCCGCCAGCTCCAGGAGAAGGCCGACTGGGACGGCTGCGTCGAGATGGCGCGCGCGCAGGTGAAGGAAGGCTCTAACGCGCTCGATCTCTGCACCGCCTTTGTCGGCCGCAACGAGGTCGCCGATATGAGCGAGGCGGTGACGCGGATGCGCGGCACCGTCACCGCGCCGCTCGTCATCGATTCGACCGAGCTGCCGGTGCTCGAGGCGGCGCTGAAGCTCTATGGCGGCAAGCCCGTCCTCAACTCGATCAATTTCGAGGATGGCGAGACGCCGGCGGCCAAGCGCCTGGAGCTGGCGCGGCGCTTCGGCACGGCGGTGATCGCGCTCACCATCGACGAGATCGGCATGGCCAAGGAGGCGGCGCGCAAGCTCGAGATCGCGCATCGGCTCCACGATTTCGCCTGCGGCCGCTTCGGCCTGCCGCCCTCGGATCTGCTGTTCGATCCGCTCACCTTCACCATCTGCACCGGCAATGAGGACGACCGCCGGCTCGGCCTCGAGACGCTCGAGGCGATCGAGCGCATCGCCAAGGAGCTGCCGGAATGCCAGATCATTCTCGGCCTCTCCAACATCTCCTTCGGCCTGAAGCCGGCGGCGCGGCACGTGCTCAACTCGGTCTTCCTCGACCATGCGCTGAAGCGCGGCCTCACCGGCGCCATCGTCCATGTCTCCAAGATCGCGCCGCTCCACCGCATTCCCGCCGAGGAGGTCGAGGTGGCGGAGGATCTGATCTTCGACCGCCGCCGCGACGGCTACGACCCGCTTCAGGCCTTCATCGCCCTGTTCGAGAGCCGCGTCGCGGCGAAGGCGGTGAAGAAGGAGCGTCCGGCCGCGGTCGAGGAGCGGTTGAAGCTGCGCATCGTCGACGGCGACCGCCAGGGGCTCGAGGAGGATCTGGCGGAAGCGCTCGCCCGGCACTCGCCGCTCGACATCATCAACACCTTCCTGCTCGACGGCATGAAGGTGGTCGGCGAGCTCTTCGGCGCCGGCAAGATGCAGCTCCCCTTCGTGCTGCAATCGGCCGAGACGATGAAGGCGGCGGTGCGCTGGCTCGAGCCGCATATGGAGCGCATCGACGGCCAGCAGAAAGGCACGATCGTGCTCGCCACGGTCAAGGGCGACGTGCACGACATCGGCAAGAACCTCGTCGACATCATCCTCACCAACAACGGCTACCGCGTCATCAACCTCGGCATCAAGCAGCCGCTCGCCGCCATTCTCGAAGCCGCGGCGCAGCACAAGGCGGATGCCGTCGGCATGTCGGGGCTGCTGGTGAAGTCGACGGTGGTGATGCGCGAGAATCTCGAGGAGATGTCGCGCCAGGGCGTCTCCATGCCGGTGATGCTCGGCGGCGCCGCGCTGACGCGGCGCTATGTCGAGGACGATTGCGTCACCGCCTACGCGTCAGGCCGCGTCGCCTATGCGCGCGATGCCTTCGACGGGCTCGCCCTCATGGACAAGGTGGTGAACGGCCGCTTCGATGCCCATCTCGCCGACGTCCAGGTGAAGAACCGCGGCCGCGTCGTCAACGAGAAGCGGAAGCTCGGCCGCGCCGCCGATGCGCGGCCGCTGCGGCCGATCGACGTCGAGGAGATCCGCTTCCGCCGCCAGGAGCTGACACGAGGGCTCCACGTGCCGGTGCCGCCCTTCTGGGGGCCGCGCACCGTGGCGCGCGTGCCGGTGAAGGCGCTGGTGCCCTATCTCAACGAGCGCATGCTCTATCAATTCCACTGGGGCTTCCGCAAGGACGGGCGCAGCCTCGAGGAGTTCAAGCACTGGGCGCATCAGGAGCTGCGCCCGACCCTCCAGCGCCTCATCGACACCGTGATCCAGCAGGACATCCTCGTGCCCCAGGCCGCGTACGGCTATTGGAAATGCGCCGGCGACGGCAACGACGTCATCCTCTTCGCCGAGGACGGCACCAGCGAGCTGGCGCGCTTCACCGTTCCGCGCCAGGCGAAGGACGGTGGCCTCTGCATCGCCGACTTCTTCCGCGACGTCGCCGATAACGAGCGCGACGTCATCGGCCTTCAGGTCGTCACCATGGGGCCGCGCGCCTCGGAGGTGGCGCGCGAATGGTTCGCCGAGGACCGCTATCAGGACTACCTCTATCTCCACGGCTTCTCGGTCGAGATGGCCGAGGCGATGGCGGAGTACATCCACAAGCGCGTCCGCGCCGAGCTCGGCTACGCCGCCGACGAGGCGCGCGACATCGAGGCGCTGCTCCAGCAGGGCTATCGCGGCAGCCGCTACTCCTTCGGCTATCCCGCCTGTCCCAACCTCGCCGAGCAGCGCCAGCTCCTGGCCCTGCTCAATGCCGAGGAGATCGGCGTCGCGCTCACCGACGAGGACCAGCTCGACCCCGAGCAATCGACCTCGGCAATCGTCGTGACCCACCCCCAGGCCAAGTACTTCTCGGTCTGAGCACCGATATCGAGGGGGCTAAATTCTCGCGGCAGAAACTAGGGGCCGACCTGCAGCAACTCCCCGTCCTAGTCCGCGCCGGCGCGGGTGAGGTCGGGCATTGCCGGCTCGGCGAACTCGGCCGCCAGGGCGTAGCGCTCGCCGTCGATCTCCCGGCTGCTGCGCAGGCCCAGCCGCTGCAGCAGCAGCACTGCCGGGCTCCAGCCCTGGAACGCGTACTGGCCGAGCGCGGCAAACGCGATCGCCGGCAGCAGCGCG
>DASQSR010000065.1:0-4957 GCA_035642295.1 Allostellaceae bacterium
ACGGGCTCTCCGCCGGCGCCGTTCGCGCCCATGCGCCGCCGCTCGTCGCCGCGCTGCTGCCGCATCTCGATGCGGCCGGGCTCGTCCTGGCGCCGGTGGTGATCGCGTATCAAGCGCGCGTCGCGCTCGCCGACGAGGTCGGTGCGCTGCTGCGCGCGCGCGCGGCGCTGATCCTGATCGGCGAACGGCCGGGCCTCTCCGCGCCGGAAAGCCTCGGCGCCTATCTCACCTATGCACCGCGGCGCGGCCGCAGCGATGCCGAGCGCAATTGCGTCTCCAACATCCATGGCGACGGCCTCGCCTATGACGCGGCGGCGCGCACGCTTGCCTGGCTGCTGAACGAGGCGCTCCACCGCGCCCTGAGCGGCGTCGCCCTCAAGGACGACAGCGACCGCCTCGCCCTGGAGCGCCGGGGCTCCCCCGCTGTTCAACTCGACTGAGCGGCGTTGCCTCCCGACCGCCTGCCTCACGGAGGCGGCGGATGGAGGCGAGTGTCGAGCGCGAAGGCGGCCTGACTCCGCTGGGCGTAGGCGCCGCCCGCATTGGCCGCCACGAAGATCAGGTTCCAGCTATTGGTTGATACCGCACTCGGAATGACGACGAACGGATGCGCAGCCAGTAAGCCGTCCCCATAGGTTTGCTGCCAAGCGCTGGGGATCCCTGGCGCAAGCCAGTTGGAATTTGGTAGCGCGCTTGGATCGACAACGTGAACTCTCGACGCGTCGGTGATCGTCAACGCAGAGAGGGTGTGGGCGACGGTGTCGAGCGCCTTGAAGCCTTTATGCGCCGCAACCTCCAGAATCGCGCAGGCAGGATCGAGGCAGCAATAAACCGCTCGAACGCCCTTGCTGTTCCAGCGGCCCCCGACCCTGTAGGAACCCTCGCCACGGTCCCAAATCGGCGCGTATCTTGTTTCGTCAAGCCGCCAGGCAACCAGTTCCGCCGGGCCGAGCGGCGGCGGAAGAGGCGTCAAGTATACACGCCAAATTCAAGGCGCTCGAGATAGTCTTCCACCAGTTTGGCGCCGGCGGGGGTCGCCAACAAGTCGATCGGCCGCTGTTGGTTGAGGCCAATGGCGGGCCTATCGAGCCACTCCTCGGCCCCTGCTTGCGACCCGAGGATCTCGCTCGCTTTCGCCAAAGTCTCCGCAAACTTCCAAGCCTTCGCGCTCTGGTCTCGGCTAAGTGGCTTATGAACGGCCTTGTGACGCTGGCGCTGGAACGTGCGCATGCTCATTCCGGCACTCCTCAGCACCACGTCGCTCTGAAGAGAGATGATCCGGCTAACAAGGTGAATAAGCGCCTCATGCGGGAGCCCGTGCATGAGAGCTTCGTGGACATCGAGCGGATTCCGCAGCTGGCGCCGAAGCACCCTCGTTCCACCCAATAGATCCGCTGCTCGCGTAATTTCCGTGGTCTCAGAAGGCGGCGCGTTGCGTGGTGACCGGCTCGTCAATCAAGTCTCCTGCCAAGTGTCGCGGTAAATATGACAGCTGTCGCGACCGTCTTCAAGCTCGGCAAACCTCGCTTGGAGCTCCAACTTCTCGGTTTCTTTCGGCGTGACCCCGGCCTCGGTCGCGCCGCGCTGACCGTCTCCAGCGCCGCGCCGTCGCGCGAGGTCTGTGTCCGCCGGCCCGGAGCAAGCCCCGCATTGCGCCGGCGCGGCGAACGGGTTAACCTCCTCGCACAAGAGCGGCGCTTCTTCGAGGCGAGAGAGTGCCGAGGGAGGATGCTGCGGCGCGGGAACGCGTCGCGGCGGAAGCGAAGGGCGCAGCTCGGCCCTGCGCGATGCTTGGGGGCATCGGGCACGGCACGTCGCGAACGTGACGTCGGAGGCGAGCATGAGCGCTCATCTGCGGCCCGCGGAGGTTCGGGCCCGCTTGAACCATCCCATCATCGATGCCGACGGCCATTGGGTCGAATACGTCCCGGTCTTCGCCGAGCGCATGCGCAAGGTGGCCGGCGACAAGGCCGCGGATGGCTTCATCAAGAGCCAGCGGCGCATTCCCGACGCGCTCAGCCTCTCGGTCGCCGAGCGCGAGCAGCGCGGCATCGCCATGGAAGGCTACTGGACGCGGCAATCGACCAACACCCGCGACCGCGCCACGGCGATGATGCCGCGCCTCTTCTACGACCGGCTCGACGAGCTCGGCATCGATTTCGGCATCGTCTATCCCACCGGCGGGCTCAGCATCCCGCGCATCGCCGATGGCGAGACGCGCCGCGCCGTGATCCGCGGCTTCAACATCGTGACCGCCGAGTATTTCGCCAAGCTTTCCGACCGCCTCACCCCCGCGGCGGTGATCCCGATGCACACGCCCGACGAGGCGATCGCCGAGCTCGAGTTCGCAACGCGCGAGCTCGGCGCCAAGGTCGGCATGTTCGGCAGCGGCATCGCCCGCCGCGTTCCGGCGGCTTCCGCCATCGATCCGGCCTTCGCGCGCTTTGCCGTGACCTTCGACCAGTTCGGCCTCGACAGCCCCTATGATTACGATCCCGTCTGGGAGAAATGCGGCGCGCTCGGCATCGCACCGACCTTCCATACCGGCGGCCGCGGCTTCGGCCTGCGCAACTCGCCGACCAACTTCACCTACAATCATATCGGCCATTTCGCCGCCGCCGGCCACGCCGTCGCCAAGGCGCTGTTCCTCGGCGGCGTGACGCGGCGCTTCCCCGATCTGCGCTTCGCCTTCCTCGAAGGCGGCGTCGGCTGGGGCTGCCAGCTCTTCGCCGATCTCATCGAGCATTGGGAGCGGCGCGGCGCCGCCGGTATCGCCTATATGGACCCGCGCAAGCTCGACCGCCCGCTGCTGCGCGGCCTTGCCGAGCGCTACGGCGACGATGATTTCATCGCCGAGCTGGCGCGGCGCGACTTCTGGCCGAGCCTCGCCGAGGACGAGCTCACCGGCGGCGTGCCGGTGCTCGACGATTTCGCCGCCTGCGCCATCGCCTCTAAGGAGGACTGGGTCGAGCTCTACGCCAAGCCCTTCTATTTCGGCTGCGAGGCGGATGACCGGATGAACGTCACCGCCTTCTCGCGCGCCAACCCCTTCGGCGCCCGCATCAACGCCATCTTCAGCTCGGATATCGGCCATTTCGACGTGCCGGACATGGTGCGCCCGGTGCCCGAGGCCTACGAGCTGGTGGAGGATGGGCTGATCTCGGCCGGGGATTTCCGCGACTTCGCCTTCGCCAACGCGGTGCGGCTCTGGGGCGCCCAGAACCCGCGCTTCTTCGAGGGCACCGCCGTCGCCGCCGCCGCCGCCGAAGTGCTGAACGCCGCGCCCGCCCGCGTCGCCGCGGAATAGCAGCTACGTCGCGCGTCCCGCCACGCGCCGCACCTTGCGCGGCGCGGCGCACCAGATGGCGAGCGGCGAGACCAGGCTGCAGCCGATCGCGATCCACCAGGCGAGGGCATAGCTTCCCGTCGCATCGTGCAGCCAGCCGGTGAGCCACGGCCCCATCGCGCCCCCCGGGATCCCCACCAGCATCAGCGTGCCGAAGATCGTCCCGTAGTGCTTGCCTTCGAAGATCTCGGCGGGGATGGCGCCGATCACCGAGGTGAGGCCGTAGCCGAGCACGCCTTGCGCCGCCACCATGAGATAGAGCAGCGCCGGCGCCGGCGTCGCGCGCAGCAGCAGCAAGGCGCCATAGGTGAGGGTGAAGCCGAGGCAGCCCACCGTCCACACCCATTCGCGGCCGATGCGGTCCGAGAGATGGCCGAGCGCCACCTGCCCCGGAATCCCGGCAAGGCTGACGAAGCCCAGCGCCCAGGCGGCTTCGCTGGTGCCGAAGCCGATCTCGGTGAGGTACTTCGTCTGGTGCACCTGGACCGCGTACCAGGCGAAGAGCGCGGTGAAATAGCCGAGCGCGATCCACCAGAAGCGCGCCGTGCGCAGCGCGCGTGTGAGCGTCCAGTCGGTCGCAACCCACGCCGCGTCCACCACCGTGCTCTGGCGCCGCGCGCTGCCGTCCGCGGCGCCGTCGTCGCCGTCGGGCGCGAGGCCGAGCTCCTCGGGCTTCCTCCGCAGCAGCAGGTTGAGCGGCGCCAGCAGCACCAGCACCAGCACGCCGAGCGCCCGGCACGCGTCGCGCCAGCCGATGGCGCCGATGAGGCTCTCCAGCGCCGGCAGCAGCACGATCGAGCCGATGCCGACGCCGGAGAAGGCGAGGCTGAGCGCCAGGCCGCGCCGGCGCACGAACCAGTGCGGCAGGAACAGCGACTGCCCGGTATAGCCGAGACAGACGCTGCCCGCGCCGACGCAAACGCCGAGCGTCAGATAGAGCTGCCACGGCGCCTCGATGAAGGTCGCCAGCAGGAATCCCGCCGCCATCAGGCCGACGCCGAGCTCCATGACGACGCGCGGGCCGCTGCGGTCCATGAGCCGGCCGAGCGCCGGCCCCAGCACGGCCGAGACGAGAAAGCCGAAGGAGAAGGCGCCGGCGGTGACGCCGCGCGCCCAATGGAACTCGTCGAGGATCGGCGGGAACAGCAGCGAGAAGGCGGTGCGCGCATTGACGCCGACCGCCATGGTGACGAAGGCGACGGCGACGATGACCCAGCCGTAGAAGATCGGCAGGCGGCGCGCGGCAGCGGAGGGCAGGGAGGTCATGGGGCGGGTCCGGCAATGGTGCGGCCGCGAGTGTCGCCGCCTCCCGTCATCGCCGCAACTACATCGAAGGTAATCGCCGTGCGTCAGCCCTTCTCGCTGTCGAGCGAGGCCATCTGTGCCTCGGCATAGCGCGCGCCCGCGGCTGCGCCCTTGGGCACCGCGCGCTCGATCGCGTCGATGTCGCCGGGGTAGAGGGCGACGTCGAGCGCGCCCAGCGCCTCGCTCAGCCGGTCGCGCCGCCGCGCCCCGACCAGCGGCACGATGTCCTGCCCCTGCGCTGCGACCCAGGCGATGGCGATCTGCGCGACGCTCACTCCCTTGGCCTCGGCGACGCGGCGCAGCGCC
>DASQSR010000066.1:0-11097 GCA_035642295.1 Allostellaceae bacterium
CGGCGCGCGCGGCATCGGCCGCGATCTGACCGCGCTGCGCGAGCGCGACGACGCCTTGGCCCGCGCGCGCTTGCGCGACCGGTTGTTCACTCATCTCGTGCGCGCGATCCGCGACGAGCTCGATCCGGCGACCGCGCTCGAGGCCGCGGTGAGCGCCACGGGCCTCGCCTTCGGTGCGGCCGGTGGCGTCATCTTGCGCCGCATCGGCGACGGCTTCGCGCCGGCCGCGCGCTGGGGCGCTGCCGCGAACGCGGCGCTGCTCGATACCGCGCTCGCCGCGCTCGCCGGAGGCGGCGAGGCGGCGCTCGCCGCCGAGGGCTGGCAGCTCATCGGCCGGGTCGCGCGCTATCGCCAGGAGATCGAAGGCGCGATCCTGCTGTGGCGACGCAGCGAGGATGGCGGCTTTCCCGACAGCGACCGCGCGCTGCTCGCCGATGTCGCCGACCAGCTCGGCGTCGCCATCGCGCAGGTGGCGCAGCACGAACGTGTGCTCGTGCTCTCGCGCACCGATCCGCTGACCGGTCTGCTCAACCGCCGCGCCTTCTTCGACGAGCTCGGCCGCCGCCTGGCGCGCCTCGAGCGCGGCCGCCGGCCGGCAGTACTGCTCTACATCGACATGGACAATTTCAAGCTGGTCAACGACCGCCGCGGCCATCGCGCCGGCGACGAGGCGATCCTGCGTCTCTGCGACATCCTGCGCCACGAGGCGCGCGCCGGCGATCTCGTGGCGCGACTGGGCGGCGACGAGTTCGCGCTCTGGATCGAAGGGCTGGACCGCGGCGGCGGCGGCGAGCGCGCCGCGGTGCTCCTCGCCGCGGCGGAGGCGCTGAAGCCGCTCTCCGGCGCCCCGGACCGCCCGCTCGGCTTTTCCGTCGGCATTGCCGTGGTCGAGCCCGGCGGCGGCGAGACGCCGGAACAGGTCGCGGCGCGCGCCGATGGCGCCATGTATCGCGCCAAGAGCGCCGGCAAGGGCGGCTTTGCCGTTGCGGACGCGGCGGTGCCGGCATGATGGAGCTGCTGCAGCGCGTCTTCCGCCACAGCGGCAAGGCGATCGATTACGAGACCCAGAAGCTGCTGGCGCAGAGCACCAAGCCCGCCGACCGGCGCCGCCTCGCCGAGAACACCAGCGCGCGCCCGGAGGTGCTCTACTATCTCGCCGGCGATGCCGAGGTGAGCGTGCGCGCCGCCGTCGCTGCCAACGAGGCGACGCCCGTGCAGGCGGATCTGCTGCTGGCGCGCGACCGGAGCATCGATGTCCGCGCCGACCTCGCCGTGAAGATCGCGCGGCTCGCGCCGGGCCTCTCCGACGAGGCGCACGAGCGGTTGCGCAAGCTGACCTACGAGGTGCTCGAGATCCTGGTCCGCGATCAGGTGACGCGCGTGCGCCAGGTGATCGCCGAGACGCTGAAGGACGTCGCCCACGCGCCGCCGCAGATCATCCGGCTGCTCGCGCGCGACTGCGAGATCGTCGTCGCCGGCCCGGTGCTCGAATTCTCGCCGCTGCTCGACGATGCGGAGCTGCTGTCGATCATCGCCGACGCGCCGATTCCGGGGGCGCTCGCCGCCATTGCGCGCCGCGCCGGCGTCGGCGCCGAGATCGCCGAGGCCATCAGCGCCAGCCTCGATGTCGATGCCGTCGCCGCGCTCCTCGCCAATCCGAGCGCGCAGATCCGCGAGGAGACGCTCGACCGCCTCGTCGATCATGCTCCCGCGGTCGTCGCCTGGCACAAGCCGCTGGTCGAGCGGCCGCACCTCTCCGCTGCGGTCGTGCGCAAGCTTGCCGCCTTCGTCGCCGAGCAGCTGCTGCGGCGCCTGAGCGAGCGGCGCGACCTCGATCCCGCGACGGAGCGCGAAGTGGCGGCGGTGGTGCGCCAGCGCCTTGCCGCAGCGGGTGAGCCCGAGGAGGCCGCGCCCGCCAAGCCCGTCGACGAAGGGGTGGCGCGGGCAAGGCGCCTGAAGCAGCAGGGCAAGCTCGACGAAGCCGCGGTTCTCGGTGCGCTCGGACATGATCGCGGCTTCGTCCGCGCCGCGCTCGCGGTGATGAGCGGCCTCGCGCCGGAGACGGTCGAGCGGGTGCTCGGCGCGCACAGCCCCAAGGGCGTGACCGCGCTTGCGTGGAAGAGCGGTCTTGGCATGCGCGCCGCGCACAAGCTGCAGCTCCAGCTTGGGCAGATCCCGCCGCAGGCCGCGCTGAAGCCGCGCGTCGATGGCGGCTATCCCCTCAGCGAAGAAGCGATGCAGTGGCAGCTCGACTTCTTCCGCGGCATGGGTGCCTAGGCGAACGCGCGGCCAGTCGGATCGGTGCGGCTTTCGCGCTTGCTGTGCAAGCGCTGCCGCCGCCAAGGACGAGCGCGCAAGGCGCGCTCGCCTTTACTGCAGCGTGATCTCGACGACGCGGTTGCGCGGCTCGCGCACTCCGGGCGGTGTCGGCACCGGCGGCTCGCGCTCGCCCACCCAGCGGGTGCTGATGCGCTGGGCCGGAACGCCGTCCTGGAGCAGCGCCGCGCGGACGCGGTCGGCGCGGCGCTTGGAGAGGCCGATATTGTAATTGTCCGTGCCGGCGCGATCCGCCTTGCCCACGAGCAGCACCTGGAGGTTGGGATCCTTTTTCACGACCCCGGCCACCTGCTGGAGAATCTGTTGCGCTTCCGGCAGCAGCTCGGACTTGTCGAACTCGAAATAGACGCGGTATTCGCGCCCGGGCGCCGGCGCGACCGCCGGCTGCGCCGCCGGCTGGGCGTGGCCCTCGAGCAGCGCCATCGCGTTGAGGAACTGCTTGTGGCAGGGGCCGTCGATGGCGGACTTCCAGTCATCCTCCATCCGCTCGACCCAGCAGTCGTAGCTCACCTGGGCGCGCGCGGCGACCAGCGGCAGCCGCTCGCGCCCGCCGCGATCGAGGTCCGCCACCAGCCGCTCGCGGCTCTGCGCCAGCTCGGTGCGGAACCGGTCCGGCACTTCGAGCGGGATCAGCCAGTTGCTGTTGTTCTCGGGCGGCACCGCCGCGCCGCCGGCGGCGGCGAGACCCTTGCGCGCGAAATAGTCGGCGTCGGCCCAGTCGTTGAGGTCATATTCGAGCGAGCTCGAAAGCCCGGAATAGTCGGAGGTCAATCCCTGGGTGAAGGTCGTCGGCGTCGCCGGAACGGCGGCGCGCAGCGCCGCCACGTTGTGCGGCGCGAAGGAGGGATTGCCCCGCATCGGCGGTTGGAATGTCCACCCCGAACAGCCCGCGAGCAGCAGGACCGCCCCCCAGATGGCCAAACCTCCCGCAACGCTCCTGTACTTCTTCATCGTGCCGTCCTTCCCTGCATCGGCGTCGGCTTCGCGGCCCCACCCGCTGCCTCGCCCGCAACCCTCCGGGAAAAGGTTTGGCTCAACCGCCAATTCCCCGGGGGACATTCTGTCTGCCGGAAGTATTATTGCAACACTTATCAGCAGTTTCCGGGCGGTGACCGATCCGCTAAACTGTCGCGCGGTCGAAACAATCGGCCGCGGCGGGCACGACCCGCCGACGCGCCGGCAGCAAGGCAACAGCGGAGAGCGGCATGCGATGGGAGGGAAGGCGGCTTGCACTTGCCGCGGCGCTGGCGTTTACGGTCCCGGCCGGGATGGCCATGGCTCAGGGTCAGATGCCGTCGGCGACTCCGGCCCCGGTCCCAAGCGCGACGCCGGCGCCGATGGAGGTGGTGCGGGCGCCCGACGAGGTTCGCGCCTGCCTTTGCAAGGAGCAGGCGGTCAGCAGCCTCGAGGCCGAGGTGCAGGCGCAAAAGCGCGCCTATGACGAGAAGCGCCAGACCTTCGAGGCGCTCGACAAGCAGGTGCAGACTTCGCGGCCGCAGGTGAACGTCAACAACCCCTCGGATGTCGATGCGTTCAAGCGCCTGCTCGCGCAGCGCGATGCCGCGGCCGATACCTTGGATGGGCCGGCGACGGCGAGCTACGACGCGGCGGTCAAGAACTACAACGCGGCGGTGTCCGACTACAACACATCCTGCGCCGGCAAGGCCTTCGACCAGGACGTGATGGCCCGCGTAAAACAGTCGCTCGCCTGCCCCAGGCAGTAACCCCCCGCTAATCCTCCCGCTCGAGCGGCGCGTTGAACCGGTCGAGCGGAAAGATCGGCCGGCGCACCTCGTCGAATCGCAACCGGCTGTTGTCCGACGTGGTGACGCCGTCGCCATCGCAGGTGATGGTCGCGCGCGCCAGCGGCGCGAAGCCGGCGCGGTAGTGGATGCGCGACTTGAGCAGCAGGTAGCGCTTGTGCTTGGGATCGATGCCGACCGAGGTGAAGACGCCTTGGTCCCAGGGCTCGTGGTGGCGGGAGACGACGACGATCTCGACCTTGCCGGTATCGAGCACCGCGGTCGGCCCCATGCTCACCCTGACCCCGCTATACATCGGGCCGCGGACGATCCATTCGCCGTCGGAGAGCGTCCGCACCTTTCCGGTGACGGTCAACGGCTCGCCGCTCCGGCCGATCGACGGCATGTCGGTCTTGCCGCCGAGCGCCAGGGTGAGAGTGGCGCCGACTCCGGCCGCCGCCATTCGCTTCACCGCCTCCGGGTCCCAGATGGCGGCGACGGCGACATCCTCCAGCTCCTGGCGCATCACCTCGCGCAGCACCGTCATCACGTCCTCGGTGCCGCCCGAGCCGACATTGTCCGCATGGTCGAGCAGCAGCACCGGGCTTTCGCGCATCGCCTTGGCGCGCGCCACCGCCGCGGCAAGCGGCTCGTGCCGATAGAGAAAGTCCTCGCGCCGCTCCCAGGCGGCGTCCATCAGCCGCTCTGCGGCCGCCGTCGCGGCGGGACCGTCGCCATCGGCGATGCAGATGGCCGACATGCCGGCATCGGCCATGTCGGCGAGCGGGAAGCCGCCGAAGACGGTGGCGGCGAGCATGCCTTTCGCCTCCTCGGCGCGCGCCAGGGCGATGAGGCTGCGCATCGGCTCGTCGTCGGTGCCCATGCGCAGCGTCTGCGCCAGCAGCGGCCGGCGCGCCCAGCCCATCGCCGGCCGGATCTCGCCCTTCATCGCGCGCAGCAGGATGCGCCCGACCTGCTCGCCGACCTCGTGCATGTCGACATGGGGATAGGTCTTGTAGCCGATGAGCGCCGTGCAGTTCCGTACCATGCGCTCCGTCAGGTTGGCGTGGAGGTCGCAGGTGACCGCGATCGGCAGCTCGGGCGCCACGGCGCGGATGCGCTCCAGCAGCGTGCCTTCGCCGTCGGGCGTCGCCTCGGCCACCATCGCGCCGTGCAGGTCGAGCAGCGCCGCATCGCAGCCGCGCCGCACGCCGTCGAGGATCGCGTCCGACATGATCCGGTAGGCCTCGGCCGCCACCTTCCCGCTCGGCATCGCCTCGGCGGCGACCGGCGTTGCCACCTCGGCGCCGATCTCGCGCGCGAGGCGCAGATAGGCGCCGATCGGCATGGCCGTGCCTTCATAGGCGCGCACCACCTCGGGCCCGAGATAGGCGCCCCAGTCGCGAAAGCGCTGCCAGTCGGTGCGCACCGGCGAGAAGGTGTTGGTCTCGTGCTTCATCATGGCGATGAGGAGGCGCATCGCTCACTCCTTGTCGGGATAGAGCTCGGCCGGCGACACCGCCGGCGCGGCAATCTCGACGAGGCGGCCCTCGCGCCAGGCGCGGAAGAAGCAGCTGCGCCGGCCGGTATGGCAGGCGACGCCGTGCTGGTCGACGAGCAGCAGCAGCGCGTCGCCGTCGCAATCGATTCTGAGGTCGACGAGGCGCTGCGTCTGGCCCGAGCTCTCGCCCTTGCGCCACAGCGCCTGGCGCGAGCGCGACCAGTAATGCACCGCGCCGGTGCGCAGCGTCTCTTCCAGCGCTTGCCGGTTCATCCAGGCGAGCATCAGCACCTCGCCGGTATCGTGCTGCTGCGCCAGCGCGGCGACGAGCCCGTGCTCGTCGAACCGCAGTTCCGCGATCAGCGCGTTGAGGCCTTCCATTTTTCGTCTCCCGCTGCGGCCAGTCTAGAGCGCGGGCGACGCCGGCGCGATAGCGGGCTCTCTCCGCTTGTGCCGCCGCGGCGGAGCGGCTATAGCCCGCCGGCAATCGGGAAGCGGGCAATGCACCTTCTTCTCTTCGGGGCGGCTGGGTGGGCGACGATTTCATCCTGGAGACCGACGGTCTCACCAAGGAGTTTGCCGGGTTTACCGCGGTGCGCGACGTCGGGCTCAAGGTCCGGCGCGGGACCATTCATGCGCTGATCGGCCCCAACGGCGCCGGCAAGACCACCGTCTTCAATCTCCTCACCAAGTTCCTGGAGCCGACCGCCGGCCGCATCCTCTATCGCGGCCGCGACATCACCGCGCTGCGCGCGCCCGAGGTGGCGCGGCTCGGCATGGTGCGCTCGTTCCAGATCTCGGCGGTGTTTCCGCACCTCACCGTGCGCGAGAACGTCCGCGTCGCCCTGCAGCGGCCGCTCGGCACGTCCTTCCATTTCTGGCGCTCGGAGAAGAGCCTCATGGCCCTCGATCCGCGCGCCGATGCGCTGATCGCCGCGGTCGGCCTGCAGGAGTATCGCGGCGCGGTCGCCGCCGAGCTCCCCTATGGCCGCAAGCGTGCGCTCGAGATCGCGACGACGCTGGCGCTGGAGCCCGAAATGCTGCTCCTCGACGAGCCGATGGCCGGGCTCGGCCGCGAGGATATCGCCCGCATCGCCGGCCTCATCCGTCAGGTCGCGCATAACCGCACCGTGCTCATGGTCGAGCACAACCTTTCGGTTGTCGCCGACCTCTCCGACACCATCACCGTGCTGACGCGCGGCCGCATCCTGGCCGAGGGCAGCTACAAGGAGGTGTCGGCCGACGCCGAGGTGCGCGAAGCCTATCTCGGCACCGGAGCCGCGGAACTCCATGCCTGACGCCGCCGCTCCGCAAGATGCGCTGCTGCGCGTCGAGGCGCTTCACGCCTGGTACGGCGAGTCGCACGTGCTCCACGGCATGAGCTTCGCCGTCGCCGCGGGCGAGGTGGTGACCCTGCTCGGCCGCAACGGCGTCGGCAAGACGACGACCTTGAAGGCGCTGATGGGCATGCTGGCGAAGCGCCGCGGTTCCGTCGTCTTCGCCGGGCGCGAGCTCATCGGCCTTCCCTCCAACCGCATCGCGCGCGCGGGCCTCGCCTTTTGCCCGGAAGAGCGCGGCATCTTTTCGAGCCTCAGCGTCGAAGAGAATCTGCTGCTGCCGCCGACGGTGCGGTCGGGCGGGATGAGCGTCGCCGAGGTCTATGCGCTCTTTCCCAATCTCCTGGAGCGCCGTCGCAGCCAGGGCACGAAGCTCTCGGGCGGCGAGCAGCAGATGCTGGCGATCGGCCGCATCCTGCGCACCGGCGCGCGGCTCCTGCTGCTCGACGAGCCCACCGAAGGCCTGGCGCCGGTGATCGTGCAGCAGATCGGCGCCATCATTCGCGCGCTGAAGCAGCAGGGATTTACCATACTGCTCGTCGAGCAGAATTTCCGCTTTGCCGCCACCGTGGCCGATCGCCATTATGTCGTCGAGCACGGCCAGGTGGTCGATTTGATCGCCAATGACCGGCTCGATGCCAACATCGGCAAATTGCAGTCGTACCTTGGAGTCTAGGGAGGTCTAGGAGATGAAGGTGAAAGTATTGCTGGCCGTGCTCGCGGGCTTGGTGCTCTCTGCCGCGGGTGCCGAGGCGCAGTCGACGGGGCCGGTCAAGATCGGCGTGCTCAACGACATGTCCTCGCTCTATGCCGATATCGGCGGCAAGGGCTCGGTGGTGGCCGCCGAGATGGCGGCCGAGGATGCCGGGCCCGTGCTCGGCCAGAAGGTGGTGATCGTCTCCGCCGATCACCAGAACAAGCCCGACATCGGCGCCAACATCGCGCGGCAATGGTACGACCAGGACGGCGTCGACATGATCACCGACGTGCCGACCTCCTCGGTGGCGCTCGCCGTCAACGAAGTCTCGCGCGAGAAGAAGAAGCTCGCGCTCTTCATCGGCCCCGCCACCTCCGACCTTACCGGCCCCAAATGCAATGCCTATGCGGCGAGCTGGGTCTATGACACCTACTCGCTGGCGCATGTCACCGGCGGCGCGGTGGTGAAGAGCGGCGGCGACAGCTGGTTCTTCATCACCGCCGACTATGCCTTCGGCCATGCGCTCGAGCGCGACACCGCCGACGTGGTGAAGGCGGCGGGCGGCAAGGTGCTGGGCGACGTCATGGTGCCGCTCAACACCTCCGACTTCTCCTCCTACCTGCTCCAGGCGCAGGCGTCCAAGGCCAAGATCATCGGCCTCGCCAATGCCGGCGGCGACACCATCAATTCGATCAAGCAGGGCGCCGAGTTCGGCATCACCGCCGGCGGGCAGAAATTCGCCGGGCTTCTCATCTTCTCCAC
This sequence comes from Allostellaceae bacterium, assembly GCA_035642295.1. Taxonomy (GTDB): domain Bacteria; phylum Pseudomonadota; class Alphaproteobacteria; order ATCC43930; family CGMCC-115725; genus DAHUYF01. The sequence goes on from DASQSR010000066.1 coordinate 8,377, forward strand.
CGACGTGCACAGCCTCGGCCTCAAGACGGCGCAGGGCCTGCAGCTCACCTCGCCCTTCTATCACGACATGAACGCCGAGACGCGCGCCTTCTCTGAGCGCTTTGCCGCGCGCTTCGGCCGGCCGCCGACCTTCGACCAGGCCGGCGTCTACAGCGCCGTCGCGCATTACCTGAAGGCGATCAAGGCCATCGGCACCAAGGATCCGGAGAAGGTGATGGCCGAGATGCGCAAGCTGCCGATCAACGACTTCATGACCAAGAACGGCAAGCTGCGCGAGGATGGCCGCGTCGTCCGCGACATGTACCTCTTCGAGGTCAAGAAGCCCTCGGAATCGCACGGCGAATGGGACATCCTGAAGCTCGTCAAGACCGTCCCCGGCGACCAGGCATACCGCCCCATCGATCAGGGCGGCTGCCCGCTGGTGAAGAAGAGCTGAGTGCTGGCGCGCCTTACTCCCCTTCCCCCTCCCCCCTTGCGGGGGCACAACCCGGCCGACCGCTTTGCGGTCGGCCCCGGAGGGTTCGCTCGCAGAGCGAGCGAACGGGTTGTGGGGGTGGGGGGTAGCCGCGCGCGCCGTCCCCTGCCGATTTGAACGCATGCTCTCCCTCCTCGCTCATCTCTTCCACTCGCTGCCGCCGACCCAGGCGCTGTTCGGGCAGCTGCTGATCGGGCTCATCAACGGCGCCTTCTACGCCATGCTGAGCCTCGGGCTTGCCGTGATCTTCGGCATGCTCAACATCATCAACTTTGCTCATGGCGCGCAGTACATGCTGGGCGCCTTCTGCGCCTGGTTCGCCCTCACTTATCTCGGTATCGACTATTGGGCGGCGCTGGTGCTGGTGCCGATCGTCGTCGGCGCGGCCGGCATCGTGCTCGAGCGGCTGCTGCTGCGCCACGTCTACCGGCTCGACCATCTCTACGGCCTGCTGCTCACCTTCGGCGTGGCGCTGATCATCGAAGGCGTGCTGCGCAACTACTATGGCGCCTCGGGCCTGCCCTACTCGATTCCCGACGGGCTCAGCGGCGGGCGCAATCTCGGCTTCATGTTCCTGCCGAACTACCGCGCCTGGGTGATCTTCGCCTCGCTCGGCATCTGCTTCGGTACCTGGTTCCTGATCGAGCGCACGCGCCTCGGCTCGTATCTTCGCGCCGCGACCGAGAATCCGGCCCTGGTGCAAGCCTTCGGCATCAACGTGCCGCGCATGGTGATGCTGACCTACGGCTTCGGCGTCGGCCTCGCCGCGCTTGCCGGCGTGATGGCGGCGCCGATCTATCAGGTGAGCCCGCTGATGGGCTCGGAGATCATCGTCGTCGTCTTTGCCATCGTCGTCATCGGCGGCATGGGCTCGATCCTCGGCGCCATCGTCAGCGGCTTCGCGCTCGGCGTCATCGAGGGGCTGACCAAGGTCTTCTATCCCGAGGCGTCGACGACGGTGATCTTCGTGGTGATGGCGATCGTTCTGCTGGCGAAGCCCGCCGGGTTCTTCGGCAGGGTGGCCTGACATGGCGAGCGCCGAGGAAGCCGCCGCCATTGCCGGTCCGCGCGCGGCGGGGCTGCCGGCGCGCTGGCGCTTCGCCGTCGCCCTGGCGCTGCTCGCCGCGGCGGCGGTCGCGCCGCACTTCCTCTATCCCGTGCTGCTCATGCAGGCGCTCTGCTTTGCCCTCTTCGCCTGCGCCTTCAACCTGCTCATCGGTTATGCCGGGCTGCTCTCCTTCGGCCATGCCGCGTTCTTCGGCAGCGCCGCCTACATCACCGCTCACCTGGTGAAGGTCTGGGGCTTCGGCCCGCTCGAAGGCATTCTCGCCGGCACGGCGGTGGCGGGGCTTTTGGGCACGCTCTTCGGCTGGCTCGCCATTCGCCGCCAGGGCATCTATTTCGCCATGATCACGCTGGCGCTGGCGCAGATGATCTATTTCGTCGCGGTCGAGGCGCGGTTCACCGGCGGCGAGGACGGCATCCAGGCGGTGCCGCGCGGCACGCTCTTCGGCGTGCTCGATCTCGGCCGGTCGCTCGACATGTACTATTTCGTCCTTGCCGTCTTCCTCGCCGGCTACGCCATCATCTACCGCGCCATCCATTCGCCCTTCGGCCAGGTGCTGAAGGCAATTCGCGAGAACGAGCCGCGCGCCGTTTCGCTCGGCTACAAGACAGAGCGCTACAAGCTCCTCGCCTTCGTCCTCTCGGCGAGCCTTGCCGGGCTCGCCGGCTCGACCAAGACCCTCGTCTTCCAGCTCGCCTCGCTCACCGACGTCACCTGGCAGATGTCGGGCGAGGTGGTGCTGATGACGCTTCTGGGCGGACTCGGCACCGAGTTCGGCCCGGTCGTCGGCGCCTTCATCCTGGTGGCGATGGAGAACTACCTGGCGCAATACGGCTCCTGGGTCACCGTGATCGAGGGCGCGATCTTCGTCTTCTGCGTCCTCGTCTTCCGCCGCGGCGTGGTCGGCGAGCTGCTCCAGCTGGCGCGGCGTCTCGCATCCGGCCGTCAGCGCCCGCCGCAATCGGCCGTGGCCGGGACCGAGCGGGAGGAATAGCGGCGGGCGCGCCGGCTCTCGCATTTCGCGAATTCATCGGTCGTAAATGACCTTTCGATTGAAATCCCCTCGCCGATTTCGCTAGAAACGCGTTGGGGAGAGTTCGGGCATGGCACATTGGTGGCGATGGGCGCTCGTCGCGGCGCTGCTCGGTCTGGCGGGTTGCGCGGGGCAGCCGTCGATTCC